>JACREV010000106.1 GCA_016218095.1 Deltaproteobacteria bacterium
CGCCGTCCCTGTTTACGGCAAAGGCCCGCTCCCTCTCCTTTTCGGCGAGGTCCACTTTAGTATACGCCGCCGTGTTAATGATGCATCCCGGCCTTAAGCGCGCGGCCTCGAAGCCGACCTTATCCGCGTCGGTTATGTCGAGAGCGCCTGAGGCGAAGCCCGTGACCGAGTGTCCGCTCCTTTCAAGGAGCGGGATAAGGTCGCCCGCGAGCTGGCCTGTCGACCCTGTGACGAGGACCTTCATCAGTCTATCTCGTAGGGAGATGCGGCGTCGTGCTCATACCTGACCTCGTCGACCGGGTCTTTCTTTCCGTGTCCCTTGAAGAGCCGGTTCGGGCAGTTGACGACGAGCCCGTCGGATGGACCGATGTTCTTGTACGCGTGGACGACCTTCTTGGGGACTATGACTATCATGGGGGCGGATTCGCCTGCGACTATCGTCATCCTGTTTCTAAAGGTCGGGGACTCCGCCCTGTTGTCCCAAAGGTAGACCTTGAAGTCGGACGGGCCGGCGAAACAGAAGTAGTCGGCCTGGTCTATGTGCTCGTGCGGCCCCCTCGCCACCCCGGGCCTCGTGAGCGATACATAGGTCATCGCCGGGATGTACTCAGGGTCGAGCTCGTCGTGGCGGAAGACCTCCATGAGCCAGCCCCGGTTATCCGAGTACCTGGAGAGGGTCCTTATCTCGATGCCGTCGATTGCGCCGTCCTTGAACATTTCAGACCTCCACCACAGAGTCGTCGCCTATCATCAGGCGAAGGGCCTCGTGCTTGAAATGGCATTTGACGACCTTGGCGTTCCTCCCTATGAGGCTGTCCTCGAGCCTGTCTATGTGGCTTATCTCCGCGCCCGTCAGTATGACCGAGTGCTCGATTATCGACTTCTTTATGACCGTCCCTGAGCCGATGGAGGTGAAAGGGCCTATGAAGCTGTCCTCGACGACCGCGCCGGAGCCTATGACTATCGGGCCCCGGAGCGTGCTGTTCCTGACTATCGCGCCTTTCTCGACGGTCACTCGCCCAGTTATCTGGGTGGAAGAATCGACCTCGCCCTCTATCTTCCTCTTGAACCACTCGTCCAGCACGATGGTGTTCGCGGCGAGCAAGTCGTCCTTCTTGCCTGTGTCGAGCCACCAGGTGTCGAGTATGTGGGAGTGGACGGTCCTGCCCACGGTTATGAGCCTCTGTATGGCGTCGGTTATCTCGAGCTCGCCCCTTGCCGATGGCTTTATTTCAGAGATGGCCTTGTGTATCTCCACCGAAAATATATAGATGCCGACGAGCGCGAGGTTGGACTTCGGATTTTTTGGTTTCTCCTCGAGGCTCAGGATCCTGCCGGTCGCGTCTGTCTCGGCGACCCCGAAGGACTGAGGGTTATCGACGGGCTTTAAGAGAATGACCGCGTCCGAACCTGTCGTCCTGAAGGTCTCGACGAATTTTTCTATCCCGCATCCTATGAGGTTGTCCCCGAGGTACATGACAAAGGGGCTCTCACCGAGGAACTCCTTTCCGACCAGTACCGCGTGGGCGAGCCCCTTAGGCTCTTCCTGGAGGATGTACTTGATCGAGACCCCCCACCTGGACCCGTCGCCTATGGTCGTCCTTATCTCGGAGCCTGTCTCGGGCGAGATGATGATGCCGACCTCCTTAATACCCGCGTTCGCGATGTTTTCGAGGACATAGGCGAGGATAGGCCTGTTGGCGATAGGCACGAGCTGTTTCGCCCCGGTATGCGTCAGGGGCCGGAGCCTCGTCCCCTTTCCCCCGCTTAATATGAGGGCCTTCATACGCTTTTCTTCAGCCATCTGTGCTTCCCCTGGATGGAATATTTTAGCGACCTTCAACGCGGGGTCTCGCCAAGCCTGCCCTTTTCCCTCTCCCAGACCCCTTGCGACTCTCCTGCCTGAGCGAACAAGCCTCAAATAACCAAGTCTATATCTTATTGGACCGGAGGCAACCCCGGCTCGATGTTTTTAAGCCAGTCAGAGGAAATACTCAAGACCCGTTTTTCATCGACCCCGGCCTTCAGGAGAAGCGCCTTGAGTCCGTCACCATTCTGAAAAGAGGTTATGACTATGACGTCGCATTCGAGCGAGCCTATGCCGGATATGGGGTGGACCTCGAAGCCGAAAAACCTCTTTTTGCCGGGGGTTTTATCGAGTATCCCGGCGAGCTCGAGCCCCGCCTCTTTAAGAGAAAGGTAGGCTATCTCGGTCACCTCGTCGACGCCGCAGAAGACGACCCTTCTGGCCCTGGATTTCTTTACGGAATTGAATAGGTTATGAAAATCTCTCCGCGCGGTCCGGTACAGGTTCGTGAAGTTCTGGAGGTGCTGGTAGGTGAGCCTGGTCTTTTCCGCGAAGCCGCTTGGCGTAAGGTAATAGGTGTATCTCTTGCGGGGTATCGTTGAAACGGTTATGTAGCCCTTTCCGGCGAGGTTTTTTATGTAGGAGTTTATAAGGCCGAGCGCGACCCCGAGCTTCTTGGACAAGTCCCTCTGGGTGAGCTCGTGGTTCTTCGATATCTCATCGAGGAGGAGGAACGACCGGTAATCGTCGGCGTTTTCGTCCTTGTTGTTCATGAAATGAACAATAGCACAGGCTCCGTTATTTCGTCAAGGGGTTCGTTCAATTTATGAACGGCCTTTGAATAAAAAAAGGGCCGTTACGGCCCTTTTTCATGTCAATCTCTTCCTGACCAACCCTTACAACGGCGCGGCGATGCCGGGTCTTAAAAGCTCAAGTTTGGACTTTATGAACGATTTGGCGGTATTGAGCTTCGCTTCGTCCGTCGCCTCGAACCTCAATACAAGCACCGGCTGGGTGTTTGAGGCGCGAACGAGCGCCCATCCGCCGTCGAAGTTTATGCGGAGCCCGTCTATCTTTATGATGTCCCTTACCTTGAAGTCCCCGGAGCCACCTCCAACGGCCTCGTTCAGCTTATCGATCACCTCGAACTTCACTTCATCCGGGCAGTCTATCCTAATTTCAGGCGTTACTACCGTCTCGGGCACGCCCGCGAGGAGCTTCGAGAACGGATAAGCGGGGTCTGCCGCCCTCTTATTAGCCATTATTTCGATCAGCCTGCAGGATGAATATACGGCGTCGTCAAAACCGAACCACCTGTCTGCGAAGAATATGTGGCCGCTCATCTCCCCGGCCATCGCGGCCTTCAATTCCTTCATCTTCGCCTTTATGAGCGAGTGGCCTGTCTTCCACATGACGGGCTTCCCCCCGGCCTTCGCAATCTCGTCGTACATGACCTGAGAGCACTTGACCTCGCCGACGACCGTCGCGCCAGGGGACTTCTCGAGGATCGACCTTGAGAATATGACCATGAGCTTATCCCCCCAGATGATCCCGCCCTTCTCATCGACGACACCTATCCTGTCGGCGTCGCCGTCGTAGGCGACGCCAAAGTCCGCCTTCTCTTTTTGCACCGCGTCTATAAGGTGCTTCAAATTCTTCGGCACCGTGGGGTCAGGGTGGTGGTTCGGGAACCTTCCGTCGGGGTCGCTGAAAAGCTCCACTACCTCGCACCCGAGCCTTTTTATAAGCGGTACCGCCACGGGGCCTGCCGTGCCGTTGCCGGAATCCAGCACGACCTTAAGAGGCCTTTTAAGCGCAGGGAGCTTGATATTCCCGCTCACGTAATCGATATACGGGGTTAAGACATCCGCGTCTTTTATAGAGCCCTTCCGCGCCTGAGTCTTTTTCCCTAAGACCTCTTCCCTGATGACCTTCTTAAGCCTCTGTATCTCTTCGCCGTGTATCGTCTCTTTGCCGATCGACACCTTGAAGCCGTTGTACTCGGGAGGGTTGTGGCTTCCGGTTATCATCACGCCCCCGTCGCACTCTATCGTCTGCATCGAGAAATACTGGAGCGGGGTCGGGCACTCGCCTATATTTATAACGTCGATGCCGGACTCCGTCAGGCCCTTTGTAAGCCCTTTGAATATCGCGTTCGAGCTCGTCCGGACGTCCCGGCCCACGGTGACCCTGAAGCCTTCTTTATAGAGCCCGTGCTTTTTAATGAAGGCCGCGTACCCGCGTCCGATGAGCTCGGCCGTTTCAGGCGTCAAGTCCTCGCCAAAAGTGCCCCTTATGTCGTACTCCCTGAATATCCCGTCGGAAACTGAAGACATCGTCAAAACCCTCCGTAGGCGATTTTGTTAAGTATATACGAAAAAACGGTTATCGGACCTCAGAAGCCTTTTTTTGCCCTCTTCCGAGCCCTTAAACCCGAAAAAAAATCCCTGAGGAGCGCGCCAGCCTCCTCCCCCAGGACCCCGGAGGCCACCTCTACCCTGTGGTTGAGCCTCTTATCCTTCGAGATGTCATATAGAGACCCGACCGCCCCGGCCTTCGGGTCAAAGGCCCCGAATACAAGCCTCTCTACCCTCGCGAGCACTATCGCCCCCATGCACATGAGGCACGGCTCGAGCGTCACATAAAGGGTCGAGCCTGTAAGCCTCCATGACCCGAGCCTCTTTGAGGCCTTTCTTATGGCGGTGAGTTCCGCGTGGGCCGAGGGGTCGTGCTTGGTCTCCCTTTCGTTATGGCCTCGGGCGACGACCTTGCCATCCACTACCAGGACCGCGCCTATGGGCACCTCGCCCTTTTTAAGCGCCTTTTTAGCCTCTTTCAGCGCCTCCCTCATAAAGAGGGTATCTTCCGTCGTCTCGTGCAATTTCCTGACCTTAAAAAAACCATTTGAGTATTTAAAATTACAGTAATTATGTACCCTTGTCAAGAAAGGGCGGGGTGTTGTAAAATAGCGTACGCCACCCGTCCGGGCCGGCGTATCGAGGAAGGCCGGTATGTCGGAAGATATGAAAAATAAAAACGCAGACGAGGTATGGGCCCTTAAGGAGGCGCTCTCGGCAAAAGAGCGCGAGGTGATCGAGCTTAAGAAGTTCGAGGCGCTTTTCCTGGGCATCAACGACCTCGCCTATATCTGCGACTCCCTCGGCAACATCCTTTTCGTCAACCAGCAACTCGAGAGGTACTCCGGACACAAGGCCGAAGAGTTCATCGGCAAATCGTTTGCCCCGCTCTTTGACGAGGAGAACCTTAAGAAGGGTCTTGTTTTTTACAATAAGACCATCCAGGGCGAATCCCCCGAATTCGAGCTCCGCTTCAAGGACACCGGCATTCTCTGCGAATACAAGAACGTCCCATTCAGGGACGAAAGGGGCGAGATAACGGGCGTCATCGGCATCGCCAGAGACATAAGCTACAGGAGACAGGCCGAGGAAAATTTGCGCTCGGAGCGCGACAAGGCGCAGAGATATCTCGACCTCGCGGGCGTCATCTTCGTGGCCATAGGCGCGGACGGAAACGTCACGATGATAAACAGGAAGGGCGCGGAGGTGCTCGGCTATGCCGAGGCCGAGATACTCGGAAAGAACTGGTTCACGAGCTTCATACCAGAGCGCATCCGGGAAGAGATGAGGGCGGCGTTCATCTCTCTCATCTCAGGCAAGGCGGAGTGCGATTACTACGAAAACCCCGTCCTCGCCGCGGACGGTAGCGAGAGGATGATCGCCTGGCACAATACCGTCCTCAAGTCCCCGTCAGGCGAGGTCAGCGGGTCGTTGAGCTCCGGTAGCGACATAACGGAGTTCAAGCGCGCCGAGGCCGAAGTGAGCAAGTACCGCTCGAACATCGAGGCGATATTCCGGTCGGTCAGGTACGCGATAGTCACCGTCGGCCTCGACTTCTCCATACTCGAGCTGAACTACTCGGCCTCGCGAATATGCGCCCTTTCGCGCGGGGACATCGGTCATCACTTCAACTCGCTCATAATGGACTGCTCGAAAAAGTGCTTTGAAACGCTCGCCGAGACCTTCAGGCGCCAGGGGCCGGTCGAGGCCGGCCGCATAGAGTGCGGCAAGCCCGGCAGGGACCAGACCGTCGGCATGAACGCCTACCCGCTCATCGACTGCGACGGGGGCTTCTCCGGGGCGGTCATGGTCATACGGGACGAAACGCGTCTCGCGGGGCTGGAGCGCGACTTGAATGAGCGGAAACAATTACATAACATCATCGGCGCTGCCGGCCGCATGCAGGAGATATACTCCTTGATAGGCGACCTCGCCGACCTTACGACGACCGTCCTCATAACCGGGGAGACAGGGACCGGAAAGGAGCTCGTCGCCGAGGCGATCCATTACAGCGGCATGCGCTCAAGCGGGCCGCTTGTGAAGGTCAACTGCTCCGCGATACCCGAGCACCTCCTGGTGAGCGAGCTGTTCGGCCATGTGAGGGGCGCCTTCACCGGCGCTGTCCGCGACAGGGCCGGAAGGTTCGAGCTCGCCAACGGCGGCACGATCTTTTTGGACGAGATAGGCGACATATCCGAGGAGACTCAGTTAAAGTTGCTTCGCGTCCTGCAACACAGGGAGTTCGAGAGGCTCGGGGACTCGGCTACGATGAAGTCGGATGTCAGGATAATCGCGGCCACGAACCGCGACCTCCTCCAGAGGGTCCGGGAGGGGAGGTTCAGGGAAGACCTCTACTACAGGCTCAAGGTCGTGGAGATCTCGCTCCCGCCGCTCCGGCAGAGGCTTGAGGACATGCCCCTCCTCGTCGGCCACTTCATATCGAGGTTCAACAAGAAGTACTGCAAGAACATTTCCTTCATAACCTCCGAGGTACAGAGGGCCTTCATCGGCTACTCATGGCCGGGGAACATCCGCGAGCTCGAGCACACGCTCGAGCACGCCTTCATCGTGTCGCGCTCCGAGACCATAGGCATGGAGGCGCTCCCCATGTATTTCAAGCTCCCCGTGGACAGGGGCGGACACGCGTCCGCAAGACCGAGGAAGGCCGACCTCGATTCCGTACTGAGGGCTATAGAGCGGGCCGCTGGAAATAAATCAAAGGCCGCCAAACTCTTGAGCATAAGCAGGCAGACCCTCTATAGACTGCTCTCCCAAGGCCGTTCAGCGGGAAGATAAAACTCTTCACGATTTTACCAAGGTGTCGTCGTCACGATATACTGCGATAAAGGACTGACCCTTCACGCTTTTAAAGTGTACACTGTCACATACGTGTAACATTACACCCATGTAACATGGAACACTTTTTACAACCCCTTTCGCAATCCTTCAAAATTTCAAAAATTAAAGTAGCTGTTTTATCTCATGAAAAGACTCGCGCCATCGGCTTTTACAATTGGCACATATCTTGAATAATATCAACTGGGTTTGGTAAAACGAGCTCTTTGCTCAAAACCTCTAATCTCGTTGAATGGTGCGCCATGCTCAAGATGGAATGCCCTGATTGCCAGGAATGGGTACACCTGCCTTTCAAGACAAAGGCCGCTGAAATGGTCTGTCCGGGTTGCTCCGGGATCATACCGGTGAAAGACGTCTATGTCGCGGCAGGGCCGTTCCTGATCGCCCGGGACGTCCTTTTCAAGAGCGTACCCAGGTACAAAAGGCTCATACTCGAGGCCGAAAAAGAGGTCACCGGGATACTCAAGGCTGAAAAGGCCGACCACATCTCGATAAGGTCCATGAAGACGTTCATCAACAACCTGAAAGAGCTCCTTAACGGGTGCAGGGACGAGTCCAGGCATATGCTCGATGACAACGGGGTCGAATATTCCATAAACCAGCATACCTTTCAGGGCAACATCGTCAACATAAGCGTCACCGGGGCCTGCATAGACGGAAAAAGCGTGCCCCTGGACAGGCTCTGGAAAGAGATAACCGTTCATCTTAAGAGAAACGAAGGGGGTCCTTTCACCCTTAAGGGCAGGATCGTCTGGATAGGGGACGGCAACAAGATGGGCGTAAGATTCATGGCCGACGACGAAAAGACGCGCGACGTCGTCGAGGATTACATACGGGAGAAGAGCCTCTTTCAAAAGCACCATTGAGAGGCCCTTAAGGATCACGCGAGTGAGGAACGGTTCATTGAAGGCGAAAAAAAGGCTTAAGGAGAGGTTCAGGACCGGCGGCATCGAGGCGTTCACGCATTCTGAAGCGCTCGAGCTCCTCCTTTCGTACTCCGTCCCGGAAAAGGGGCTTAAGACCGCCTCGAAGGCGCTCCTCGAGAGGTTCTCTGATTTGAACTCCGTGCTCTCGGCCGGGGAAGACAAGCTTAAGGCGATAAAAGGCGTCCCGGGCGGGGCCGCTTCCCTCATCTCCGTAATAAAAAAGATACGGGAAGGCTACATGGCCGGGACGGGACCAAAGCTCGAGACCATCAACGAAAAGAAAGACGCGCTTAAGCTCCTGAAGACTTCGCTCAAGGACTTGAAGGGCGAAAGGCTCCTTGCCATATACATGAACTCCAGGAACGAGGTGCTCTCAACGGAAATTGTCCACGATGGCCGCGTCGAGAGCCCCTTAGCGGTATCGAGGAGGGCCGTGGAACTCGCTATAAGGCACAACGCGCGCTCAGCCGTTTTCGTCCGCGCGATTTCCGGCGCCCTCTCGGCTGAGGACCCGGCGAGAGACGTCTCGCAAGGACGCTTGAGCGTGCATCGCTCGCGATAGACCTCGTCGTCCACGACCACCTGATCGTTGACAAAAAGGCGTACTTCAGCGGCAGGGACGCAGGCTGGCTCCAGGCCGCCTCGGTGGGCTTCAGGATGGCCGCCGAGGACGATATCGGGTAGCCTCCGATATTAACAGCAGGGGCCCGCGAACTCGGCGCTGTCCACAAGGCGGCTGTCGAGGGATACCTCCACCCTCCACGCGCCAAACCTCTCTTTCGCCCCAGCGTCGCTGAAGCCTCCCGGCTCTCCGGCGCAACCCGCGGGGACGAACTCAGGCCATACCCAGGCGTCGGCAGGCTCCGTTCCCACGATCACCGTCTGCTTAGAATACTGCCTCACCCTTCCTTCCGGGCCGACCCACCTCGCCTCGAGGAGATGCTTTCCTTTGCCTGAGACATCCTTTACCAGCGTCCGCACCTTGCCCCCGCAATTGAGCTTTCTGCCTTCCGCAGGAGAGAGCCTTTCGCCTATAAAGAGGATAGTATGGCTTGACGCATGGGCGAAAGAGGCGGACAGGACCGAGACGAGGAGTACGGGAATAAGCCTTAAAATCAATTTCATAATGGTATTCACCCCCTGTCCGGTCAAATGTTACAGGCGCTATCGTTAAAGGTTGATTAGGACGATAGAGAGGGCTGAAACGTTCTGGGACGTTGACCATCCAAAAATTCAAAAATAATCGGCGTACCTCAAAAGATTCATTGACTAATTGCGTGGATTTCTGGAAAATTAGAGGTACCGACACAACACGGGACTCAGGGCCGCTTACTGGATCATGCCGATAGCCACCACTATTCTTATTTCGCGGGCCGACTCTATTGATGAAGAACCTACCTGAATCTCTCGCCAAGATAACAAGGCCCGTCCCGCAGAATATATTTTTCCGTGACAAGTTCTTCCATATCCTCGACAAGTGCAGGGAAAAGCCCCTCATCTGGGTCTACGGACCGCCGGGCTCGGGGAAAACAACCCTGGTGGCGAGCTACATAGAGGCTCGGAGACTCCCGTCCATCTGGTACCAGGTCGACCGCGGCGACAACGACCCCGGCTCCTTCTTCCATTACATGGGGCTTGCGGCAAGGAAGGCCGACCCCAGAAAAAAAAAGCCGCTCCCCCACTTCACCCCTGAATACGCCCTAGGCCTCAAGGCCTTCTCCCGCGAGTACTTCTCGGAGCTCTACTCGCGCCTGGGGCCGAAGGCCCTCCTCGTATTCGATAACTTCCAGGAGGCTACCTTTGAATCCGCCCTCCACGAGATAATCCACGAAGGCCTGGACGCGTTGCCGAAAAAGGCCAATATCATTATCGTAAGCAGGGCCGCACCCCCTCCGGTCTTCTCGAGGATGAGGCTCGCCCAGTCCATGGAGACGGTTTCGTGGGAGGAGCTCCGCCTCACCCCGGACGAGGTCCGGGGCATAGCCTACAAGAAACGGGGCAGGCACCTCTCAGACGAGCAGGTACGGAACCTCCTTTCCTCTACTGACGGCTGGCTCGCCGGGCTCGTCCTCCTCCTCGGCAGGGGGACCGACGACTTCGGCCCGGAGC
>JACREV010000113.1 GCA_016218095.1 Deltaproteobacteria bacterium
AGAGGCCGGACTTCCAGGAGGGGGTCGATGAGCTCGTAGTCAGGGGCTTTACGGACATAGCCGTCATGCCTTACTTCTTATACATGGGGCTCCATGTGACAAAGGACCTGCCGAACGAGCTGGAGGAGGCGAAGGGCCGCCACAAGGGACTTGAGATCAAGCTTACCCGGAACATCGGGTTCGATAAAAGGCTCGTAGACATCACTATCGAGCGGATCGAGGAGTCGGTCGGAGCGGGGAGCAAGGACGAGGGCCAGCACCCGATAGAAAGGGAGAGTTTCTCTCTTATCGAAAAGGAGCTCGGCGCGACGACACACCTCGCCACAGAACTCCCGGTATTGAAGAGGGTCATACACACGACAGCCGACTTCGAGTACAAGGAGATATTGAGGTTCAGCCCCGGCGCGATAGAGGCCGGTTGCGCGGCCTTGAGGGCGGGGCGAGCCATAGTGACCGACGTCAGGATGGTAGAGGCCGGGATAATGAAGTACAGGTTGCTATCCGGCTCTCGCGTACTCTGCTTTTCGTCTGATAAGGACGTGGAGCGCATCGCGAAGGCCGAGGGGATAACCAAGACCGCGGCCTCGATGAGGAAGGCGGCCCCTTCGATGGAAGGCGGGGTCGTGGCGATAGGGAACGCGCCGACGGCGTTGAACGAGCTACTCGCCCTCATCAGGAAGGGCGAGGCGAGGCCCGCCCTCGTCATAGGCGTGCCCGTGGGGTTCGTCGGCGCCGAGGAGGCGAAGGCAGAGCTCATGAAGAGCTCTGTGCCCTTTATCGCGTCATCGGGGAGAAAGGGCGGGTCGACGGTAGCGGTCGCCATCGTGAACGCGCTTTTGATCGAGGCGGCCCGGCTCGCGTTCGAGTAGCGATTTAAAGGCTCAGTCAAAATCACCGTATCAATATAGGTTTTCCCTTTGGGCGGGGGTGAAATTCATTTTTCACCCTCCCCCTTGTCCCCTCCCACCTATCGGAATGGGGAGGGGAGGTGAAAAAAGAGGATGCCACGCGGCTTGTTGGGGAAAAAGACCGACTTCTCCAAGCCTCTCGCGATGAAGTCAAGACGCTGGATTCCCGCTTGAGGCGCGCGGGAATGACAGTCATAGGTTTTGAATGTCATTCCCGAGGTTTTTTATCGGGAATCCAGTCTCAAAAATCATGCAGTACGTATGAATACGGTTCATTAAGGTTTAGATGCACATACCGGACGGATACCTGAGCCCCAGGACCTGCGCCGTTTTTTTCGCGGCGATGCTGCCGGTCTGGTACTTCGCCTCAAAGCGGGTCGAGGAGGGCCTCAAGCTCAAAAATCTGCCGCTCCTCGCGCTCGGCGCGGCCTTCACCTTCGTTATCATGATGTTTAACATCCCGATCCCGGGGGGCTCCTCGGGGCACATGGTCGGGTCCGTCGTCGTATCGATCGCGCTCGGCCCATGGGCTGGTGTGATCGCACTCAGCCTTGCGGTGACGTTGCAGGCCTTTCTTTTCGGCGACGGCGGTGTATTGGCCATAGGCGCGAACAGCTTCAATATGGCCTTTATAATGAGCTTCGCCGGCTATTACTCGTATAGGGCGCTGTCTTTAGGCTCTCCGGGCCACGCGAGGAAGATAGCCGCCGCGGCGGCAGCCGGTTATGTCGCGGTGAACCTTGCGGCGCTCGCCGTCGGGATCGAGCTCGGGATACAGCCTGTCATCTCAGCGGGGACCGACGGCAGGCCTCTCTACGCCCCGTACCCTCTGTCTATTTCGATACCGGCCATGATGGTCCCCCACGCGCTCTTCCTGGGGCCGGTCGAGGCGCTCGGCACCGCGCTCGTCGTATCCTACATGGAGAAGACGATGGGAAATGATATGGCGAGGGCAAGGGGAGGGTCAAAGCCGCTATGGACCGCGCTCGTGGTCCTTGCGGTATTGGCGCCTCTGGGGTTGCTCGCCGTGGGGACGCCGTGGGGGGAGTGGGGCAGGGAAGAGGTGCTTGGCATGATCGGCTACGTGCCTTCCGGCATGGAGAGGTACGAGGGGGCGTGGAAGGGCTTGCTCCCGGACTACGGGAATGAGTCGGCTGAAGGCATCGGAGCCTCTTTCGTGTATATAATATCCGCCGCGATCGGGAGCCTTGCGGCGGTCCTCGCGGTCTACCTTTGGGGGAAAAGATGGCGGAAGTGAGGCTCCCGGACTGGCTGAAGGAATCGCGGGGAGAGCCGTGTCTAATCGGAAAAGGAGGCTCGCACGGGTTTCTTGACAAGACCCTCGCCAACATCTCGGCCTTCATGCGCGAAACACTTTCATCCGGCGCGGCAGAGAGGCCCGGCGCGCTCCAGGGTTTAAGCCCCAAGGCGAGGATAGCGGGATTTCTGCTTCTCATCATCGCCTGCTCGATAACGGGGCGGGCCTTCATGCTCATAGGGGCGCTCGTAATAATGGCGGTCGCGATGCTGATGTCGAACGTGAGCGCGGCATCGCTCGCCAAAAGGGTCGCGCCGTCTCTCTTTTTCACGTCCGTCATAGCTTTCCCGGTATTTTTCGATTTCATAACCCCGGGGGCTTCGGTCTTCGGGGTCTCTGTCAGCGGCTACAGTATCTCGGTGACAAAAGAAGGGGCGGCGATCGCCCTCTTCCTGGTATTGAGGGTGGGGGTGATGGTCGCGCTCGCCTCTCTTTTGCTCCTCACCACCAGGCAGGCCGACTTTTTCAAGGGGCTCAAGGAGCTTAAGGTCCCGCACCTGTTCGTCACCGCGCTTTACATGACGTTCAGGTACGTCTTCGTGCTTTTAAAGACCGCCGAGGACGCGGTCCTTGCGAGGAAGTCGAGGACCATAGCTACGGGCAGGTTGTCAGAGGCCCAGAGGTGGACGGCCTCAAGGATTGCGTTGATACTAAAGAAATCCATGAGTTACGCCGAAGAGGTAAACATGGCGATGATATCGAGGGGCTTCGACGGGCGTTTAAGGACGCTCAAGGCCCCGGGGATGGAGGGCAGAGACTATCTCTGGCTCTTCCTCACGCTCTTCTTCCTCTTCCTCTCCTTCGGCTTTTAAGGGGGCGATATCGATGGTACAAGAGGTATTCAGGCTTTCGGGCATCGGCTACTCTTACGGGGAGGGCTATGCGCTAAAGGGCATAAGCTTCTCCGCCATGCAGGGCGAGTCCCTCGGCATATTGGGCGCGAACGGGTCCGGAAAGTCGACGCTCCTTAAGATAATGAACGGGCTCGTCTTCCCGACCTCCGGGGAAATGAGATTTTTGGGAGAGGTGTTGAACGAAGTGTCGCTGAAGGGCCCGTTCCAGAGGTGCTTCAGGGAGCGTATAGGCTTCGTCTTCCCTGAGCCGGACGTACAGCTCTTCTCACCTACGGTATTCGACGAGGTCGCCTTCGGTCCGCTCCAGCTGGAGCTTCCCGAAGATGAGGTGAGGAGGAGGGTAGGGGCGCTCCTCGATATGCTCGGCATCTCCGCCTTGAAAGAGAGGCCGCCGTATACGTTATCGAGCGGCGAGAAGAAGAAGGTCGCGATAGCGGCGGTCTTATCGACGAACCCGGACGTGCTCTTGCTCGACGAGCCGACGAACGGGCTCGATCCGAGGACGCAGGTCTGGCTCTTCGAGCTCCTGCAGGGGCTCAAAGACCTCAAAAAGACGATAGTGATGGCCACCCACGACTTGAGCCTCGTCGGGGACTTAAGCGACCGTGTCATCGTGATAGGCGAGGACCACGGCATCGCGGCAGACGGCAAGGCCGACAAGGTTCTCAGGGACAAGGACCTGCTCCTCAAGGCGAACATAATACACGAGCACACGCACAGGCACGGCGACATAATACATATGCACAGCCACGGCCCGTTCTCCACTCATGACGAGCACGAGTAAGGCATCATAAACCTAATAGGAGGTTTGAGAGAATGGTCAGAAAGACGTTGATGCTTCTTGCGGGGGCGCTCTTCTTCGCGTCTCCGGCCTTAGCACAGGACGACGTAGAGGACCTGAAAAGGCGCGTCCAGGAGATAGAGAACAAGGTTATGGCGACCGAGCCCGCGGGAGAGCTCGGGCACAAGCTACACCCGATACACAGCCTTTACGGGCTTAAAGTCGGCGGAAGCGTGACCCTTGTGGGCCAGGGCTCGTCAGCCGACGGCGCCAAAGGCGACCTGGCGCTTTCGGCGGACCTCGTCTTCGAGTCCCCGGTGGGAACCAACGGCACTGCGGTCCTCGTATTCGATATAGTGAAGGGCAGAGGGGTGCAGGGGCTACCCGGCCTCTTTACCGGCCCTAACGGGTCCGCAACCGGCACTAACGCCGACCTCGAGGGCTTTAATAACGATGTCAACCTGACACAGGCGTATTACGAGCACGTCTACGAGACGCTCACGGTCTCGGTGGGCCAGATCGACCCGACCGGGTACTTCGACACCAATGATTTTGCGAACAACGAGCGCGTGCAGTTCCTCGCCAATATCTTCGTCAACAACCCGGCGATAGAGTTCGGCGGCACGGAGAACTTCTACAGCCCCGGCATCAGGGCTACCTTCGCGCCTTCGGAGATATTCGACGTCTCGCTCGGCGCCTTCGAGGGGAACGGCGACTACGTCGACGCCTTCGACAAGCCCTTCCTCATGGCCGAGGCGAACCTGAACCTCAAACTCATGGATCTCGACGGCCACTACAGGCTCTATTACTGGACGCGCCAGGGGAGAGACGACGTGAGCACTACCGCGAACCCGAACGACGCTTCACTCCTCGAAGAGACCAACTCCGGTTTCGGCGTCTCCCTTGACCAGCTCTTGACCGACAACTTCGGCGTATGGTTCAGGGCCGGTCTGCAGGATGAGAAGGTCGCGCAGTTCGACAAGTTCTTTGCCGCGGGCATCCACGTAAACGGAGACGCCTTCGGGAGAGAGTACGACAGGGCCGGGTTCGGCTACGGTGTGACACTAATGGGGCAGGACTACGAGGACTTCCTCGTCTCGGAGGACCCGGACTTCGCTTCCGGCGCCGAGCACTACGCCGAGCTTTACTACAACATGGCGCTTGCGCACGCCGACGACGAGGCGGGCTTCCATATAACGCCTGACATACAGTACGTCATGAACCCCGGCGGGGACGAGAACGCGGATTCGTTCTTTGTGTACGGCTTGAGGCTACAGGCGTTCTTTTAAGGCCTGAAGCTAAAACTCCTCCCCCTTGACGGGGGAGGCAGGGTGGGGGTGAAGCGTGCCGGGCGGGCAATTCGGTATCGAACGCCTATAAATCGATTTATCCCAAAGCCCGCATTAGAGCTTTGGCCCTGCGCCCAGCAGAGATTTCACTCTCCCCTCTGTCCCCTCCCGTCGAGGGAGGGGAGGTTTAGAGAGATACTTCAATAGCATAAGCTATCGTGGTGGTTCATTGCCTGCCCTCCCTTCGGGAGGGCAGGCGCTCCTTCCTTTTTTTCTGGTTATCAAACAAAGGTTTTTCGGGTATAATCGTTGGGGCCTTTGATGGCGTTATCGGATTCGTCATTGGTGCTGAACAAGCGTTGAATAATGGCACCTCTAAAAATTAGGAATTTTTTCTGAGGTCAAGGAAGGGCGGAAATAAAAAGCGCAGCATATATAGTAATATGTGAGCATTTTTATTTTCGACCTGACGCAGAGATCAGGGAAAATAACAATTTTTAGAGAGAGCCTGAATAATAAGGAGGTGCGGGAATGGAAAGGATACTTGGTAGAGAGAATACGGGATGGATGCTCATAGGCGCCGCGGCGCTGGTCCTGATAGCGTGCGCGATGGTAGTCGTCGCGTTCGGGATGGAGTCGGTCGCGCCCGGCGTGCACGACGCGTTCCACGACTTCAGGCACGTGATAGGCATGCCATGTCACTGACCTTCGGCTTTAAAGACGGGATAATGGCCGGGGCAGTCGGCGGCGTCCTCTGGGGGCTCGTGTCGATGGCGGTCAACTCGGCCACAGGCGTCTTTACGCCTGAGGCGGGGCTCGTCCATGATACGGTCTCGTTCGCGCTCGGAGGCGTGCTTTTCGGGGCGGTGGCCGGCGGGTTCCTCGGGGCGGGCGGAAGGGCCATTCCCTTCAGGAACGTCTACGCAAGGGCCGTATTCACTTCAACCCTTGTCTGGATGCTGCTCCGCGTCGGCGGCGCGATGCTCTCGGCGATAGAGCCCGAGAGGTACCACGTGCTTACGCCCGAGACCGTCCAGGGGTTGTTGCTCTCCGCGCTCTTGGGCGCGATGGTCGCGGGCGTGTGGTCATTCTGGAAGGGGACGGCCGGGGAGAACGGTAATACCCTGAAGGCGTAAATGAAGGCTCAAAAGGCTTTGAGAAAAGGCTTCACGACAGGCACATGTGCCGCTGCCGGAGCAAAGGCAGCGGCACATGCGCTTTTTGGCGCCATGCTCGGGAAAAGGGCGGGGTCAGCGCGCTCGGTCCTCGTCTCGCTCCCCCGCGGCGGGGAGCTCAAGGTCCCCATAAACCGGGTCCTCGTGGAGAAAGGTTCAGCGAGGGCGTCGGTCATAAAGGACGCGGGCGACGACCCTGACGTCACGAACAAGGCCGAGTTCACAACCGAAGTAAAGATAACCGGGAGCGCGGGGCGCATCGTTATAAAAGGCGGCGAAGGCGTCGGCACCGTGACGAAGCCGGGGCTGAAAATAAGGCCCGGCAGACCAGCCATAAACCCTGTGCCCCTTAAGATGATAAGGCGCGCGGTCAGGGAGGAGATGGAGAGGTTCGGCGTCTCCCATTCGGTACGCGTGACCGTAACGGTCCCCGAGGGCAGAAGGCTCGCTGAAAAGACTATGAACTCGAGGCTCGGGATAGTCGGGGGGATATCGATACTCGGGACGACCGGCATAGTCGAGCCGATGTCGCTCGCCGCATTCACCCACTCGATATACTGCGGGGTCGACGTGGCTGTGGCGGGCGGCCTTAAAGAGGTCGTCTTCTCGACCGGCAGGTCGAGTGAGAAGGCGGCGGAAAGGCTCCTTAAGCTCCCGGAGCCTTCGTATGTGCTCACAGGCGACCACATGGGCTCGGCCCTCCGATACGCCTCAAATAAAAAAGGGATAGAGAGGGTGGTCATAGCCGGGCAGTTCGGAAAATTCACAAAACTCTCGGCAGGGAACTTCGAGACGCACTGTTCGGACTCAAGCGTCGACTTCGCATTCCTTGCAAGGCTTGCGAGGAAGAAGGGCGCGGGAGAAAATATTATAAAAAAGATACTCGGGGCGAACACCGCGAGAGAGGTCTATTTCATTTTGAGGGAAGGGCGGCTGGACAGGGTGATAAAAGAGGCGGTGAGGCTCGTTAGGGAGAACTCTCGGGGGTTCTTCCGGGAGGATATTAAGTTAAGCGCGATACTCGCCGGGTACGATAACGCGATCTTCTCAGCAGGTTTTGAGAGATGATACACGTGATAGGCATAGGGGTAAGGGGGAGGGAGGGCCTCGGCAAGGACGCGCTCTCCATTATCGGGAAGGCCGCGCTCCTCGTCGGCGGCAAGCGCCACCTCGACGAGTTCCCGGACGCAAAGGCAGAGAAGGTCCCGGTACAGGGCGGGCTGGAGCGCGTCGCTACTAGGATAGAGAAATTAAAAAAGAACGAAGACGCGGTGGTGCTCGCCACCGGCGACCCGCTCCTCTACGGCATAGCGTCGTTTATCATCAAGAGGTTCGGCAAAAGGCGCGTCAATATCATCCCCAACGTCAGCACCGTGCAGGAGGCGTTCGCGCGGATCAAGGAGGACGCTAACGGCGTTAAGGTATTGAGCGCGCACGGTCGCGGCGGTCTTGAAGCCCTCGCCGATGAGATACTCAAAAACGACAAGACAGCGGTCTTTACGGACGACGCCAACACCCCGGCGGTTGTGGCCAGGGCATTGATCGATAAGGGCGCGAGGGGCTTAAGGGCCTTTGTCGTCGAATCGATAGGAGCAAAGGGCGAGCGGGTGATAGAAGGCGGGCTTGGGGCGATCGCAAGTATGAAAAAGTTCGCTCCCCTTAACGTGATGATACTCATCGGCGGCAGGCGCGCCGAAAGAAACTACACCCCCGGGATATCTGATGAGGAATTCGCGCACGAAGGCGCGATGATAACGAAGGAAGAGCTCCGGGTCATAAGCCTATCCAAGCTTAAAATAAAAAAGGGGTCTGTAGTCTGGGACATAGGCGCGTGCTCCGGGTCTGTCGCGATAGAGGCGGCGCTCTCCGGCGCGGGTATGGTCTACGCGGTTGAGAAAGACCCTAAGAGGGTAAAGGACATCGTTACGAACAGGAAGAGGTTCAAGGCCGACAACGTCGAGGTCATACAGGGGCGCGCCCCGGAGTGCCTCTCTATCATAAAGGAAAGGCCCGGCTCGGTTTTCGTCGGCGGAGGGGGGAGAGATATGGCGAAGATACTCTCCCATGTATCGAAAAGGCTCATCCCCGGCGGCAGGTGCGTGGCGAACGCCGTGACTATGGAGACGGCGTCTGTCGCGACGGCGTTCTTTAAATCGAAGAAATGGGAGACCGAGCTCATACAGGTCTCGATTGCGAGGTCGCGGGACTTATCCGGCCTGACGATGCTCTCGGCCATGAATCCGGTATTCATAATCACAGGCACAAAGGCATGACACAAAGGCGGATGGGGATATTCTACGGCATAGGGGTCGGCCCCGGAGACCCTGAGTTGCTGACGCTAAGGGCTTTAAGGGTCCTGAAAGAGGCGGCGGTGCTCGCGTACCCGAAGTCGTCGGAGACGGCCTCAGAAAACGAGAGCAAGGCCTATTCGATCGTGAGGGCCGCGGGCGTTGAGGGAAATGAGCCGCTGGAGCTCCTTTTCCCCATGACAAAGGACGCGCACGCGCTTGAAGAGGCGCGGAAAGACGCGGCGGCCGCTATCGTCGAAAGACTTGAACAGGGCAAGGACGTCGCCTTCATCACGCTCGGCGACCCGATGCTCTACTCCACTTTCAGCTACCTCGTGCCGCTCGTAAAAGAGGCGGGCGCAGAGGTGAGGTCAGTCCCCGGAGTCACATCGTTTTCAGCGGCGGCATCCGTCGCCCTCGCCCCGCTTGCGGAATCGGACGAGCGGGTTATAATCATACCTGCCTCCGCCGGCGTTGAAGAGATAAAGGAGAGGCTTCTCGAGTTCGATTCCGTCGTCCTCATGAAGGCGGGCAGACACCTTGATGATATAATAGACCTCGCGCTCACGCTCGGCGTGGCTGACGAGGCCGTCTTTGCCTCCCGCATCGGCTGGAAGGACGAGGAGGTCGTACGAGGCATAGGCAGGCTCAAGGGCAGGAAGGCGGGGTATTTTTCGATGGTCATCTTAAGAAAGGCAAGGGCGTGAGCGAGACGACGGTCATACATTTTGTCGGAGGCGGCCCAGGGGACCCGGAGCTCATAACCGTGAAGGGGATGAGGCTCCTGAAAGAGGCGGACCTCGTCGTCTATACCGGCTCTCTCCTTGACGAGAAGGTCATCGAATACTGCCGGAAAGACGCGGAGGTGCTTAACAGCGCCTCGATGGACCTCGACGAGATAACGGGCGTCATGGTAAGGGCCGCGAGAGAGGGCAAAAAGGTCGTAAGGCTCCACACCGGAGACCCGTCCCTCTATAGCGCGCTCCGTGAGCAGGCCGACCTCCTTGAGAAGGAAGGTATCCCGTACAGGGTCGTGCCAGGCGTGTCGTCGGCATTCGCCTCCGCGGCTACGCTTAAAAGAGAGCTTACCATGCCCGGCGTCACCCAGACGGTGATATTCACGAGGCTCGAGGGGAGGACGCCTGTGCCGGAGTCCGAGGCTCTCTCATCTCTTGCCGCGCACCGCGCGACGATATGCGTTTTTTTAAGCGCATCGATGATAGAGAAGGTCGTCGAAGGACTATTGAAGGGCTATCCGGCTGATACCCCCGCGGCCTGCGTCTACAAGGCATCCTGGGAGGACGAGAAGACGGTCAAGGGTACGCTCTCGGACATAGCCGGGAAGGTCAAGGAGGCGTCCATCACCAGGCACGCCCTTATTATAGTCGGCAGGGCGATAGGGGACGAGGCCCAGGCATCGCTCCTCTATGACAAGGGCTTCAGCCACGGTTACCGGGGATGAAGCGTCTCATCAAATACTGGGGGCCCGTGGCGCTCTATTCGGGCTTGATAATCTGGGCCTCACTTACCCCCATGCCCGAGGCTCTCCCCGAGCTCTGGGAGATAGACAAGGTCTACCACCTCGGGGCGTACGCGATAATGGGCGGACTCTGGGTACGGGCGATGAGGGGGGGAGAGAGTTTCAAGAGCTCGCGGGCGGTCATCCTTGCCGGTTCCTTCGCCTTTCTCTTCGGGGCGGCTATCGAGATACTCCAAGCCTTTGTCCCGGAGAGGGACTCCGATATGGTCGACGCGATGGTGAACGGCGCCGGGGGCGTAATCGGGGCTATTGTCTTCAACCGTTTTCTTTCGTTCATGGGACAATCCACGAGGAGGCGGATATGATACTCGGCGAGACGACTATGACGGACTTCAAGAAGTCGGTGCGGAGGGCAAACACCCTGATACTCCCGCTCGGGACCGTCGAGGCGCACGGAACCCACCTCCCGCTCAATACCGACACGCTCGTCATAAGGGAGGTCGTCAGGAAGGTCGCCGAGAGGAACGATTTCGTCTTCATGGCGCCGCCGCTCCAGTACGGGGTCTGTACTTCGACTGGTGACCACCCGGGGACGATCGGCATATCTGCCGATGCACTCCGCCTGATGGTATCCGACATAGTAAAGAGCTCTCATAGGAACGGCTTCAGGAACTTCCTCCTCATATCCGGCCACGGCGGGTCGCTGCATGTCGCGGCGCTCCGAGAGGCCTCGGAAGCGCTCGTCGCAACGCTTGACGATACGAAGATGGCGGCGCTTTCAATTTATGAGACGCTCGGCAAGGACGCTAGAGAGATCATCGAGACCCCGAACGACTCCCACGCCGGGGAGGCGGAGACCTCGCTTGTCCTCTTCCTCGCGCCGAGATTAGTCAAGGGGAGGAGCAGGGAGGAGTACCCGGAGATACCGAGGCCTTACATACTGAAGGAAAAGGTCAAATACTGGAAGGGCGCGGTCTGGGGCGACCCTGAGAAGGCGACGAGGGAGAAGGGCGAGGCCATTTTTAACCTCATGGTCGATAAGGTCGAATTACTCGTAAAGGGCTTCGATAAGGTCAGATGAAGAAGGGAAAGACTCATGTCCTGTCCCTCTTTATCCTCCCGGTGACAAATGCCGGGCATAGGCTGGGGCTCAAGATAGCAAAGGGTTTTCCGAACACGCGTCTCTACACCCCGGCGGAATTGAAGGACGGCGGGCTTAAAAGGGCCGCCAAAGAGGCGTGGAGGAGAAGGACGCCGATCGTATTCATATCCGCCTCCGGGATAGCCGTAAGGACGATAGCGCCTTTTATTAAGGACAAGGCGTCGGACCCCGCCGTGGTATTCATCGACGAGGCCGGGAGGTTCGTAGTAAGCCTCCTGTCAGGCCATTTGGGAGGCGCAAACTCGCTCGCAAAAGAGATAGCCCGGTTGACTGGGGCTACCCCGGTCGTCTCGACGGCGACCGATTTAAAGGGCCTCCCTTGCATCGAGGATATCGCCAGGGAGTTTTCTTTCGCGATAGAGGACACAAGTGGCATAAAGCGGGTCAACTCCGAGATACTCAAAGGCGGACGCGTAACCGTAGTAGACGGGGACACGCAAAGGCTCTCCGCGCTTAAGGCAGCTTTCAAAGACGGGCCGTTCGCCTTCAGAAAGACGGTCCGTAAAGGCAATAATGGCGTTATCGCCCTCGTTACCGCCTCGACGAATATTCCGCCTGCCATATCTCTTGTCTTGAGGCCGAGGGAGCTGGCCCTGGGCATCGGTTGCGGCAGGGGTGTGGGAAGGAAAGAGATAAAAGAGGCGGTCGATAAGGCCTTTAAAGAGGCGGGGCTCTCTATGGCATCTATTGCGAAGGTTGCGACCATTGACATCAAAAGAGGCGAGCGAGGGCTTACAGGTTACGCCCGCTCATCAGGGCTTGAGATAGAATTCTTGAGCGCAAAGGACCTTGAAAAAAGGATGCGGGGGCTTAAGCCCTCGCGGTTCGTGCTCGGCACTATCGGGGCCGGAGGGGTGGCCGAGCCCTCCGCGCTTATATCATCAGGCGGAAAGACGTTATGCATACGGAAAAAGAAGACAGGAAGGGTGACGGTCGCGGCCTCAAGGGTTCCATTTCGGTCGTAGGGATCGGCCCAGGCGGGCTCGACCATCTTACCGGGAAGGCAATTGATGCGCTAAAGCGCGCCGACAGGGTCGTCGGATACACGAGGTACATAGACCTTATCCTGCCGTTGATACCGGGGAAGGCCGTCTTTTCCACGGGAATGACCGGAGAGGTGGAGAGGTGCAGGAAGGCTATAGAGTTCGCGAACGCCGGCGACGCCGTCGCGGTAGTCTCTTCAGGGGACGCCGGCATATACGGCATGGCCGGGCTTATCCTTGAGCTCGTAGAGGCGGAGTCTCCGGGGCTAAAGGTCGACGTGATACCGGGGGTACCGGCGTTCGCCGCGGCTTCTTCCATACTTGGCGCGCCCCTCATGCACGACTTCGCGTCCATTTCTCTTTCCGACCTCCTTACCGACCGGGCCCTCATAGAAGAGCGCATCAATGCCGCGGCAAAGGCCGACTTCGTAATCGTCCTCTATAACCCGAAGTCGTCGAAGAGGGTAGAGGGGCTTTCAAAGGCCGTCGAGATCATACTCAAATATAGAGGCAGGGAGACGCCCGTGGGTATTGTGAGGAACGCGACCCGTGACAACGAATCCGCCACGGTGACCACCCTCGGGGAGGCGGGCGGCCATTTCGATTCGATAGACATGCTCACGATACTCATAGTCGGGAATTCGAGCTCGTATGTGAAGTCGGGGC
Organism: Deltaproteobacteria bacterium; assembly: GCA_016218095.1. GTDB lineage: Bacteria > Desulfobacterota > GWC2-55-46 > GWC2-55-46 > GWC2-55-46 > GWB2-55-19. The sequence goes on from JACREV010000113.1 coordinate 12,905, forward strand.
GCATCATCACGCCGCGCGGCTATAGCCTTAGATAAGGGATCAAGATTAATGGGCAGGATAAAAAGGGTAGTCATCATCGTCTTCGACGGGCTCGGGTGCGGGGAGCTCCCGGACGCCAACGACTACGGGGACAAGGGATCGAACACGCTCGTAAACCTCTCCAGGGCCGTCGGCGGCCTCGATATCGAGAACCTCTCCTCCTTCGGGCTCGGCCTGATTGAGGGGGTAGAGCACGTGAAAAAGACCGCGCACCCCCTGGCCTCCTACGGCAGGATGCGCGAGGTCTCGCCGGGCAAGGACACCGCTACCGGCCACTGGGAGATGTGCGGGGTCGCGCTCTCTAAACCCTTCCCGACCTTCCCTGACGGCTTCCCTCCCGAGATGATGGAGAGGTTCGAGAGGGAGACCGGCTACGGGTGGCTCGGCGGAAGGCCCGCATCAGGCACCGGCATCATAGACGAGCTCGGGGAGGAGCACCTGAAGACCGGACGCCTCATCGTCTATACCTCCGCCGACAGCGTCTTCCAGATAGCCGCGCATGAAGAGCTTGTCCCGATAGAAGAGCTCTACAGGGTATGCAGGAAGACGAGGGTCCTTATGGACGAGTACGGCATAAGCCGCGTCATAGCGCGGCCTTTTCTCGGGCGTCCCGGCTCGTTCAAGAGGACGGCGAGGAGAAAGGACTGGCCCG
>JACREV010000116.1 GCA_016218095.1 Deltaproteobacteria bacterium
GAGGCGCTCCTTAAGGGCGGAAAGAGCCTGCTCCCTTCAGGCATAAGGGACGTCGACGGCTCGTTCGACGCAGGCGAGGTCGTGCATTGCGTGGACCTTAAGGGCAAGGAGTTCGCCAGAGGGGTCGCCAACTACAGCGCAATCGAGATAAAGAAGATAAAGGGGTTGAAGACCGCGGCCCTCGAAGAGGCGCTCGGGTATAAGGTCTATGATGAAGTTATTCACAGGGATAACTTGGTGGTTCTCTGATTTTACCCCTCTTTTCCAGAAAGGGGGGAGTTATCTGTTTTTCTCCTCCCCTTAACAAGGGGAGGTTGGGTGGGGTGAAGTAAAAAACGACCTCCCCCGCCCCCTCCTTGTAAAAAGGAGGGGAGTAAACTTTAACAAGCCTTTCCTCATTTTCCTTCAAGGAGCCCCTCATGTCTGTAAAGGACGATATTCTCTCCATAGCAAAAGACGCGCGGGACGCCTCGCTCGTTTTATCCCGGCTCGATACATCGACGAAGAACAAGGCGCTTCTCCTTATGGCCGAGGGGCTCGTTGCCGAGGCGGCGTATCTCAAAGAGGCGAACCAAAAAGACCTTGAGGCAGGTGAGAAGAAAGGGCTCTCCAAAGCCATGCTTGAGAGATTGACCCTATCGGAGAAGGTCATCTCCCAGATGGCCGCGGGGCTTAAGGAAGTCGCTTTGCTCCCCGACCCAGTGGGAGAGGTCACGAAGATGTGGAAGAGGCCGAACGGGCTTATGGTGGGGAGGATGCGCATCCCGATCGGCGTCATCGGCATAATATATGAGTCCCGCCCGAACGTCACGGCGGACGCCGCAGGGCTCTGCCTTAAATCAGGCAACGCCGTAATATTGAGGGGCGGGAGCGAAGCGATATTTTCCAACACCGCCATAGCAAAGGTCTTGAGCTTCGCTCTAAAAAAGGCGGGAGCGCCGGAAAAGGCCATTCAGGTCGTGCCGACTGTTGAGCGGGACGCTGTTTTAGAGATGTTGAAACTCGAGGAGTACATAGACCTTATCATCCCGCGCGGCGGGGAGGGGCTCATAAGGTTCGTCGTCGAGAACTCGAAGATACCGGTCATAAAACACTACAAGGGCGTCTGTCATGTATTCGTCGATGAATCGGCCGACGTCGATACGGCCGTCAGGATCGCTTACAACTCCAAGGTACAGAGGCCCGGGGTCTGCAACGCGATGGAGACGCTCCTAGTACACAAAAACATAGCTGATGAGTTCCTCCCGATTGTTAAAAAGGAGTATGACAGGGCAGGGGTGGAACTCAGGGGTTGCCCTAAGACTCTAAAAATACTTAAAGAAATCAAGCAGGCCGCCGAAGAGGACTGGGGGGCAGAGTACCTCGACCTGATCCTTGCGGTCCGTGTCGTCGACGATATAGACGAGGCCATCGCGCATATCGCGAGGTACGGCTCACTCCATACTGAATCGATCGTCACGCGGGATTATCACAACTCGCAGAGGTTCCTGAAGGAGGTAAACTCATCGACGGTCCTTGTGAACGCTTCGACCCGTTTTTCGGACGGGTTCCAGCTCGGCCTCGGGGCCGAGATAGGGATATCCACTACCAAGATACATGCCTTCGGCCCGATGGGGCTCGAGGAGCTCACGACCCAGAAGTTTATCGTATACGGGGACGGTCAGGTCAGGGAGTAGTATCGCCGAACCTCTTATTTTTTAAAGAGTTTATTGGCCAAGGGGCCCCCCCGTCGAGCTGGCCTCTGCCTTTTTGAAGGCCCACGCCGGGTCTGCAAGACCCCTTTGAGTGCAATTCTATAGAAAAATTAACCATTTTGTTGTAAAATATCATTGATTCTCGTACCTTGCTTCAGGTCTCTTAATGGGGGCTTTTAAAATGGGCGGCGTAAAGGGCAGGCTCAAGGACATGAGCCTCGTCGACATAATCCAGATATTCAACGCCGAGAGGAAGACCGCGGCCATACATCTCGGCTCCGAGATGGGGTATGGCAGGGTCTATATGAAGAACGGCGCCGTCGTCCACGCCGTATACAGGGAGTTTATAGGCGCGGAGGCTTTCTACCAACTGCTCGCGTGGAAGGACGGCGAGTTCGAGGTCGAGCCCGACGCCGCCTCTCCTGAAAAGACGATCACCGGCTCGCCGGAGGGCCTCATCCTCGAGGGGCTCCGGAGGCTGGACGAGTCCCGGCGCGGCAAGGAAGAGCAGGGCGGCGGCCATGTCGGCGACATGGAGTCCATCAGGCTCATAAACAGGCTCCTTGAGCTCGGCATCCTCGAGAAGGTCTGAACCCATGCCCGACTCCATCAAGAACATAGCCATAATCGGCGCGAACAAGGAGGGGTTGAAGCTCCTTCCTTATCTGACCGCCGACAAGGCGAGCAGGGTCGTCCTCATCGCCGATGAGAACAGGGACGCCATGCTCTTCAAGATGAACGAGCTCGGCTACAGGCTCTCGGACAAGCTCGACATCCGCGTTACGAACGACTTGAGCGATCTGAAGAAGGTCCCCGGCCTTGACATCATCGTAAACGCCCTCCAGGACGCCGCTACCGAAAAGTTCCTCGAATCTCCGGAGTTCAGGGACATAGAGAAGCTCGGTCCCCTTTCCACGCGCCTCATCTGGGGCGTCAAGGTCTCGGCCCCCGGCAAGGGGACCGGCGACAGGATCAACGACCAGACGACCCTCCTGACATCCTTAAGGGAAATAGTAGACGCGGTACGCCTTACGATCGACAGGAAAGAGCTCCTGACCGTCATCCTCAAGCTCGCGACCGAATCGACGCGCGCCGAGCGCGGCTCCATCATGTTGATATCGCCTGACGAGAACATGCTCCGGGTCGAGATAGCCAAGGGCATGGACGAGGAGGTCGTAAGGAAGATACGCGTCCCCATAGGCGAGGGGATCTCCGGAAAGGTCGCGAAAGACGGCAAGCCCCTCCTCATAGCCGGGAAGGCGCGGGGAGGCGAGTTCGCGCGCCCGATGGAGAGGAGCGACGTAAAGAGCGCGATGTGCGTGCCGCTCGTCGTGAACGGCGAGGTCATAGGCGTGATAAACGTAAGCTCGAGCGAGTCCTCTCATGTATTTACGAACGAGGACCTGAATTTTTTGACTTCCCTCGCCGCCCTTGCCGCCGAGGTCATCCAGAGGTCTAACGAGTACGAGATGCTCCGCGTCAGCGCCGCCAAATTCAACTTCTGGAAAGAGGTCGATTCCATCATGTCGTCGGCGATACCGCTCGACAAGAGGCTCAATACCGTCGCAAGAAGGCTCGTAGAGATCATCCCCGGGCTTACTTGCTTCATCTATACATTCGACGAGGACCGGAACAGGCTGTTTTTAAGCGCGTCATCCATAAAGGACACCGTGGGGCTCGGGTTGCTGAGCCTTAGAGCCGGCGAGGGGATGGAAGGGGCGTCGATCGAGTCGATGAAGGACGTCTTCCTCGTCGACAGGACGGAGGAGGGGACGACGAAGAGGGTCTACATGACGCTCCCCATGGTCTCCCACGGCGCGCTCATAGGGACGGTCAACGGGCAGGTCGTCTCGGCGCAGGGGTTGTCGAAGTACCACGAGGCATTTTTGAAGGACATCAGGACGCTCATCGCGGAGTGCGTCTACAAGCACAGGCAGTCCGAGAAGGAGAAGCTCAAGTCCCGGAAGATGTTCGCGGTCGACGAGGCCGGGCTCGAGCTCATCTCCATGAAGGACCCGAAGAAGGTCGTGACCATCATTGTGACCACGCCTGCCGCGATATTGGGGGCAGAGGGCGCGCTCCTTCGCATCCAGCAGAACGGAGGAAAGCGCTTCCAGACGGCCGCCACTTTCGGGCTCGACGACAAGAGCATACGCGAGTACTTCCTCCCCATAGAAAAAGAGACGGTGATGGAGGTCTTGAGGAAACGGGAGACGGTCTCGAGGGAGTTTTCCGAGGACGCGAGCCCTTACATAAGGTCGGTCCTTGCCCGTCCTCTCTTCGTCGACGGCAAGACCGCGGGGGTTATAACGCTATTCAACAAGACGAGCGAGGCGACTGTCTATCCGTGCGGCTTCTCGAAGCCGGACGGCGACACCCTTGCGAGGTTCTCCGTATACGCCGAGAAGGCCCTTGCCAATGTGCTGGCGGGGACCTTGAAAGAGCCGCATAAAGAGGCCCCTGAGCATAAGGAGACCCCGCTCATGCAGTTCGAGCAGAGGGTTGAGCAGGAGCTTAACCGCGCGCGGAGGTTCGATAAGTCCCTCGTGCTCGCTACGGTCAGGGTGGCGGGGCTCAAGGACGCCTTCGGCGAGGGCAAGGCCGAGTTCGAGACAAGGCTCATAGGGTTCATAAGGAAACGGACCCGGTCCTTCGACATAGTCGTCCGGCTGAACGAAGAGACCTTCGGCTTCCTCTTCCTCGACACCGGCGAAAAGGTCTTAAGGCTCATAGGCACCATTACCGAGGTCATAGCCAACGACGAGGCGTTCCACAAGGCGTTCCTCGAAGGCAAGGCGGACCTGCTCTACGGGTACGCGATATTCCCGAAGGAGGGGGACTCCTTCGCGGAGCTATTCTCCAAGGCGTCGAGGCGGACGAGGCTCGACCTAAATAAGAGTTATAATCAGGAATTTTAGGCGGATTGTGTACCCCTCTTTTTTAAAGAGGGGCGAGGGGAGATTATGCTCCGGTCTTTTATGGGCCGGAACATGGCCTCTGCGTAATTCATAAATTTTTCCTCCCGGAATAAAACAAAAATGATAACTGTCAGATTCTTCGCCATGCTCAAGGGGCTCGCCAAAGTCGAGTCACGCGAGTACAAGATAGACGCGCCCATAACGGTCGCGGAGTTGAAGACTATTCTTAAGAAGGACTTCCCGGCGCTCTCAAGTATTCTCGACGGCAGATCGATACTCATCTCGGTCAACCTTGAGTTCGCTGATAAGAACACGGTCATAAAGGACGGGGACGAGGTCGGACTTCTCCCGCCGTTTTCCGGCGGATAAGGAAAGGTGATATGGAGCTTGTAAGGATACAGAGGGAGAACTTCTCGATAAACGAGGAGGTCGAGCTTGTAAAGGCCGCCTCGAAAGGCATCGGCGGCGTCGTAGTGTTCCTGGGCGCGGCGCGGGACTTCTCAA
>JACREV010000111.1 GCA_016218095.1 Deltaproteobacteria bacterium
GGTTATTATCCTGTTCGCCCTCTGGAGCTCGAGGTTCTTCCTGTCGAGGTCCTCGTTCAGGAGCTTCAATTCCTCGTTTATCGCGTGGAGCTCCTCGGTCTGGCTCTGCGTCTCCTCGTAGGCGACCTCCAGGCTCTCGTTGGAGATCTTGAGCTCGTCGTTCAGCTCGGCGAACTCCTTGTTCTTCTCCTCGATCTCCCTTAAGTACCTCTCCTTTTCCTCCTCGCGCCTCTCTACCCCGTCCATCATGGAGTTGAAGGCCCTGGCGAGCGTCTTTATCTCGTCCTTGGTCTCTCCGGTCCCCGCTTCGACCCGGACGCGCAGGTCCCCCCTCGCGAACTCCCCTGTCTTGTCCTTGAGCGACTTAAGCGGCTTCGTTATCTCGCTCGTGGATACGAGGGCGGCGAGCAGCGAGAACGCGAGCCCGACGACGGTTATGAGCGCGGTTATCCACTGCGTCTCCCTCTGTATCTCCCAGAGCTTCTCCTTCGAGATGCCCACGCTCAAGGAGCCTATCACCGCCCCTTCCGAGTTCTTTATAGGCTCGAACATGGTGATGAGGGTCGCGCCGGTCAGCTCCCATTCCGTGAATATCGGCTTTCCCGCGTTCACCGACTTAAGCGCGTCCTCGGGCAGGCTCGTACCGTCAACGGACCTGCCGCTCAAGTCCACTATGTTCGATGATATCCTTCTGTCCCCGGTCGATATGGACGTAAGGAGCCCCGGTATCTTGCTCGAAACCGTGTGCGGGACATAGTCGTCGCCGTTCAGCACGTCCGCCGTTATTATCGCGCCAAGGGGCCTGTGGCCCGCGTCGTGGACCGGGGTCGCGACCACGAGGGCCATGACCGGCGTTTCATCTTCCCCGCTCCCGTCCGGCCTCCCGGCGGCGTCCCTGACGGCGATGGCGCCCTCGTTCCTGAGCATCTCCCTCTCAAGTATCTCGCTCGATATCCTCGTCTCGCCTGTCTCGACCGCCCTGTCCACCATCCCGTTTATCCCGACCGTGTCCCCGGACGATTCGCTGTTCAGCCTCGCTATCACGCGGCCCCGCGCGTCGGTCACGATCCAGATGTCGACGTAGGGCCTCCTCTCCTTCCACGCCAGTATCATCCGCCTTAAGTACTGCTTGTCGCCCCTCCCGACAGCGGACCTTATCTCCTCCATCGAGGCGGCCTGGAGCATGCCATAGCGCATCTGGTCGCCTCTGACGTAATACTCGGTCCAGGCGGCTTTCAGCCCCATGTTTATCTTCTCCTGGGCTTCCTTCTGAAGTCTTGAGTCTATTACCCTGTAGGAGATGTACGCCAGGAGCGTCATCGGTATGAGGATCACGGAAAGGAAGACGACTGTGAGCTTCACGCCCATCGTCATGTTGGAGAACTTCCTTAGGAGCTGCGGGGCCATGGTCAGGTCCTCTTTCTGAAGGTGCTGAGCCTCGTGCCGACGGGGGCGTACTTGTGCGCGAAAAGAGGCGGTATGACCTCGGCCTTGCCGAGGACAAGCAATCCCCCGGGCTTGAGCGAATAGTCGAGCTTCTCGAAGACCTGGGCCTGCAGTGGTTTATTGAAGTAGATGAAGAGGTTCCTGCAAAAGAGCACCTCGACCCCGGAAATAGAGGGGCTCCTTACTATGTCGAGGACGCCGAATTTCACAAGGTTCCGTATGCCGTACTTGACCTTGTAAAGGCCGTCCGTCCTTGTAAAATACTTATCGAGGACGTCGGGGCGGACGTTTTTCAGCGACTCGTCCCTGTAGAGCGCCTTTCTCGCGGCGTCCAGCGCCTCCGGGTCTATGTCGGTCGCGAATATCTTCGTGTTGCTTATCGCCTCCAGGGAGAGGCACTCGGCGAGAAGCATGGCGATCGAGTACGCCTCCTCGCCGTAGCCGCACCCGCAACACCAGACCTTCAGGACCTTGTCGCGCCAGTTCTCCTTTATGGCGTCGCAGAGCCTGTCGAAGACCTCGGGCTCCCTGAAGAACTCGCTTACCTTTATGGTGAGGTTTGCGAAGAGCCGGTCGTATTCGGAGGGGTCCCTGTCAAGGAGGCCCGAATACTCTCCGTAGGAGGGGATATCAAGGAGCATGAGCCTCTTTGAGACCCTCCTCATGACGCTCGACCTCTTGTAGTTGCGAAAGTCCCAGCCCCTCTCGTTGTATATCTTCTCAAGAAGCATCTCGAGGTCACCGTTGCGATCTTTTACGGACATAGGTTTTTCTTCGGAGAGACAAGGCAAGGCACATTTCATATTAGCACATTAAACAGGTTCTTTCAAAACAAAATCGGCAAGCCTTCAAACCTTGCGGATTCCCTTGATTTTAATCGCTATCCTGGCCCGGTCTTCCTTGCCTTCAAACAGCCCCTCCGATATGCTATGCTCAACTCTATGGAGATATCAAGGCTTCTCAAGGCAGTGATACTCAACATAAAGGCACGGGACCACGCCTCCGTCCTTGATGAGATGACCCGCCGCCTCTTGCCCGAAGGCCGCCCGACGGGGGCCGGGGCGATATGCGACCTCAAGGGGCACGAATCGACCGAGGGCATACTCTCGGGCACGGGCGCCGCCATCTTCCACTGTCTCTCCGAAGAGGCCGCGGAGACGGCGATAGCCCTCGCAATATCGAGCCGCCCCCTTCCCCACCCTTCGAGGA
>JACREV010000112.1 GCA_016218095.1 Deltaproteobacteria bacterium
ACCTTTGCACAAGAGACTGGATCCCCGCTTTCGCGGGGATGACGGTATTGTTTTGTTTGTCATTCCCGAGGTTTTAATCGGGAATCCAGATACGGGTTATGCAAGGGTTTGTTTCTTAAGGGGAGGAGATTTGAGTTTTGCCCCCCTCCTTGGCAAGGAGGGGACGGGGGAGGTGGTTTTCAGACCCTAACCCGGAGCCCCCTTGAGCCTCCTTGCTATCCTCTCCTTGTGCTCCTCGCCTTCTACCTCCAATATTATGTCGAGCCTTATCATGCGGACCGGCACGTCCATCGCGTCCCGCTGGTGCGTGATGTGGAGGATGTTCGCGCGCATGCTCGCTATCTCGGAGGTTAGCTTTGATAAGGACCCGGGGACATCCTCGACGACCAAGGACAACCTCATTATCCTGCCTTCCTTCAGCATCCCGGCGCGGATGACCCTGTCGAGCATCGTGACGTCAATATTGCCGCCGCTCAAGACAAATACCGCCTTCTTTGCGGCGGGGAGCTTCCCTTCCATGGCGGCGGCGATGGTAGAAGCGCCCGCGCCCTCGACTATGAGCTTCTTCCTCTCAAGTAATAAAAGGATGGAGGCGGCTATCGAATCCTCACTGACCGCGACGACACCGTCCACATACTTCTGGATGATAGGGAAGGTCTTATCCCCCACACGCTTTACGGCTATGCCGTCGGCTATCGTCGTCTTCCTCTCGACGGCCACGGGGCGGCCAGCCTTCAAAGACGCTATGCAGGAGTCCGAGGCCTCGGACTCGACCCCGATTACCTTTATATCTTTTTTAATTCCTTTAACGGCCGAGGCTATGCCGGAGATGAGCCCGCCGCCGCCTATGGGCACGACTACGAGGTCCGCGTCACTCAACGCCGCCATTATCTCGGTCCCTACGGTCCCCTGCCCGGCGATGACGAGGTCGTCGTCGAACGGTGGTATGAAGACCATGGACTTTTCCACGGCAAGTATTTCCGCCCTCTCGTATGCCTCGTCGAAAAAGTTGCCGTGAAAGAGGACCTCCGCTCCGTAGCTTTTCGTCGCAACGAACTTGACTATCGGGGTGGACTCCGGCATGACGATGAGGGATTTTACGCCAAGGAGGGAGGAGGCCCACGCGACCCCCTGCGCGTGGTTGCCGAGCGAGGCGGTAATGACCCCGCGCGACTTCTCTTCATCCGTAAGCGTCGATATCCTGTTGTACGCGCCGCGCACCTTGAAGGAGCCTGTCTTCTGGAGGTTTTCGAGCTTCAAATAACACTCGACCCCGTAGGCCCTTGAGAGCGAGGACGAGTAGATGAGCGGCGTGTGGGTGATGACCTTTTTGAGCCTCTCTGACGCCTCTTTGATAAGGTCGAGCATCGGGCCTCCTAAAAATTGCTATTATTTTAGCGGTAGCCTGAAGAGATTATATCAGAAGGAAAAAGATGGACGGCTCTTTGACGGCTTCCGTTTTAAGAAAGGGGCCGCCAAAGCGGCCTAAGGTCTATAAGACTGGATCCCCGATAAAAACCTCGGGGATGACATTCAAAAACATTGATGACACTGTCATTCCCGCGCGCTTAAAGCGGGAATCCAGTGTCTTGAAATCCATGTGCCATTTAAAAGGAGGTGAAGCTGGGGGTTAAAAGATAGGATGAACCATGGATGCGGATATTCCTTGCTTCCTCTCCCAAAGGGGAGAGGAACTATAAAAATTCCCCTATTTGTGTCAGGGCCTCGCCTTCATCCTCTGCCTCTTCGCCTCGAAGAGCGCGATCGCCCCGGCCTGCGCGGCGTTCAGCGAGCTTATCTTACCGGCCATCGGGATCGATACGAGAAAGTCGCAGGCCTCAAGGACGAGCCTCCTTATCCCCTTGCCCTCGCTCCCGACGACTATGGCGAGGTCCCGGTCGAGGTCCGCCTTGTATATCACCTCCCCCCTGCCGGCCTCTATCCCGGCGACCCAGACGTTCTCAACTTTCAGCCTTTCTATAGCCCTCGTTATGTTCACTTCCCTTGCTATGAGTGCGTGCTCCGTAGCGCCTGCCGATGCCTTGGCGACGACTGGAGTTACCTCAGAAGCCCTGTCTTTCGGTATTATTATGCCGTGGACCCCGGCGGCATCCGCCGCCCTTACGAGCGAGCCCAGGTTCTGCGGGTCCTGGATGGAGTCGAGTATGAGAAAAAAGGCCGGGTCTCCGGACTTCTTCCAGGCCTCGATGAGGTCTTCCATCTCCCTGTACCTGAAGGCCCCTTTAAGTATCGCGACCGCGCCCTGGTGCTTGTCCGTTCCGGCGAGGCGCTTCAATTCCTCGGGAGGAGAGACCTCTACCCTTATGCCCCTCGACCTCGCTGAGCTAAGGATCTCGTTTATCGACTTGTCCGAGCGGGAAGAGGAGACGACTACCTTCTCTATCCCCTCGCCGGAGGCGAGCGCCTCGATGACCGGGTTTATGCCGTAGACGACCCTCACCTCAGGGCAGCCCCTTCAGCCTGTCCTTGACTGACGCGTACTTCTCGGCGTCGCCCTGGAGCTCATAGAGTTCGGAGAGATGGGTATATATCTCTTTGAGGGGCTCGCCCCCGGCGTTCGCGGCGTCCGCGCGCGAGGCGGCCTTAAGGAGGCTCTCTTCCGCGTCCTCGTACTCCTCCTCCCTCGTCTGTATCACGCCGATGGTGTCGAGGTACATGTAATCGGTATCGGGGTCGAGTTCGAGGCCTTTCATCGCGGTCTCCTCGGCCCTGCCGTACTCTCCCCTCTCCATGTATATCCAGGCGAGGTTGTTGTAGTAGGCGCCCTTAGAGGGGGCGAGCTCTATCGCCTTAAGATACCCCTCCTCGGCCTCTTTCAGGTTGTTGAGCTTAAGGTTCAGGTTCGCTATCGCGAACCACGCGCTCTCCCGGCTCTCCTTCGAGTCGGACTTGAGGACCTTCCGGTATTCCCGGAACGCAAGGTCGTCCTCGTTTTTTGACTCATAGATGGATGCGAGAGAGAGCCTCTCGGCGTCGGAGAGGAGGAACGAGGGTTTTTCGACCTGCACGCCGCAGGCCGATATCAGAAAAGCGAGGGCTGCGAGGAGCGTTAACCGGGACCTCATCTGCGGCCTCCCTTGGACTTTATGAGAAGGGTCGAATAATTTGTCTTTGACCAGGCCTTTTCAAGCTCTCCGTAGGTATAAACCCGTTCCTTGTCCATCCCCGAGTGGGCGATGACCATCCCTGAGACGTCGTTATAGCCGACGACCACGATGTAATGGCCTACCGGGTACGACTCGAAACCGAGGTTCAGGAAGAGTATGAGCGGCTCCTTACGGGAGATCTTTTCGCGTATGTCGTCAAGCCCGCCCTTGTAATATACGGCCTCCATCCCCGTTTCCTTGGCGAAGAGGAGCATGTCTATGGGGAGCGTGCCCTTGAGCCTCGCCTGGTAGACCCCGGCGATCGTCTCATCGATGTCCGTGCTGGTCACGCCCCAGTACGCCACAAGGGACGCAAGGGAGGCCGGGCCGCACATGTACTGGTCCTGCGGATAGAAAGGCACGTCCCTGATGAACGAGCCCTTATCGGGGTTGGCCTCTATCTCTTCGATTATATGCCTTGTGTCTATCAGTATCCCGCTACAGCCGGGGAGGATGACTAGAAGGAGGGCGAGCGCGAGCAGGGCCGCTCTTGCGCCTGGGTTTTTCATGCGAAGACTTCCTGTTGCCGCGCGCCCCCTTCCGGGGGCGCGCTATATTCAGAACATTATCTTATGATGATCTTGCGGTTGGAGAGCTTCATTATCACCATCACCAGTATCACGATGACAAGCAATGCGATGACGATGCCGAGGGCGTCGCCGCCTGGGTAGAGGCCGTCGAGCTGGGAGGCGAACTGGTGCAATTCCCCGTCGTCGAGCTTGTCGATCCTCGGCATTATCTCGGCCGTGGGCAGCCCCGCGGCCTCGAGCTTGTCGGCGACCAGCCTCGACTCAAGCACCCTCTGTATCTTCGCCATGTCCGCATCGCGGCCAACGGACGCCGCGACGGCCTCGGGGCCTGCCACGTAAGCCATCGATTTCGCCGGGATTGAGCCTATGACTAGCATGCTGAAAGCCATAATAAGCGCGATTCTCTTGAAATACGACTTTTTCAAAAGCCTCATCTTCAACACCCCCATTGGATTTTCGCATGTATTCGGAGAATTTCGCAGGCATATTGTTTATAGACCAAAAAAGAGGCCCTGTCAACATCCCTTGCAAAAGCACAAGGACTGTGCTATTTTCGCTGAATGAAGCTCACAAAGGAACAGGTAGAGAAGGTCTCGGCGAGTATCATCGAGAGGCTCAAGGGGAAAGACCTCGTCGTCTTCAAGGCCGCGGAGCCGAAGGTCCTTGAACGCGTAAACGAGATAATACTCGCAAACTTAAGGGCAGAGGACAGCCTGGACAAAGAGGTCGAGGAGATATTAAAGTCCCACTCCGTAGAGGGGCAGAAGATAGACTACAGGAAGATGTTCAACATGGTAAAGGGCAAGCTCGCGAGGGAAAGGGGGATCATCCTTTGAGGCTCTCGGACGACAGGATCTCCCACATCTCCCACCTCGTCTTCGACGGAGTCTGGAAAGACGACCTCGTGGATTTCAAGGACGAGGACAAGGCCCTCGTCGAGATAAAGCGGGCGATAACCGACTACCTCAAGGTCGAGGACGAGGCCGACACCAGAGCGCGGGACAAGATACGGTCTCTTTCAAGGGACGTCCCGGAGGGGTCGAGGGAGTGGGATATCCTTTACAAGAAGTACTTCGAGGAGGAGGCATCGAAAAAGGGGTTCTTCTCCAAGGGCTGATACCGCACCCTCCAAGCCCGCCATTCCCGCGCACCTCCGTCGCACCGCCCCGGAGCGCTCCAAAATGAACTACACGCTATTGATCCCGCCGGTTAGCGGCGCCGTTATCGGCTGGATAACCAACTACGTCGCGATAAAGCTCCTCTTCAGGCCCCATAAGCCGGTCCACGTCCTGGGTCTCAAGATCCAGGGCGTTATACCGAAACGGCGGAAAGAAATAGCCCGCTCGATCGCCAGGGCCATTGAAAAAGAGCTCCTCTCATCCGAAGACCTTGCAAAGGCCCTTGGAGGCCTCGACTGGGAGAGAGAGATAGAGAAGGTCGTCGAAGAGGCGGTCGAGCACAAGTTCTCTGGCCGCGTCCACAGGCTCCCTGTAGTAAGCCTCCTTTCCGACAACATCAAATCCCAGATAAAGTTCATCATCACAAAAGAGATAATAAGGCAGGTCGACAGGAACAAGGGGGCCTTTGCCTCGAAGCTCAAGGACCGCGTCGATATAAAGGAGATGCTCGTCTCGAAGATAGACAAGCTCGACCTCAAGCGGTTCGAAGGGCTCCTGACCGAGTTCATCGCGAGGGAACTCAAACACCTCGAGGTCCTCGGCGGGGTCATGGGCTTCTTTATAGGCGTTGCCCAATCGGTCTTCACACACTTTTTCGGATAACATGAGAACAGCCCTTACCATAGCGGGGGCCGACCCCTCGGGCGGCGCAGGGATTCAGGCGGACCTCATGGTCTTCGAGTCCTTCGGGGTAAAAGGCCTCTCCGCCATAACGGCGCTTACTGCCCAGGACGGAAAGAGGGTCCACGCGGTCGAGCCCGTCTCTTCTGAATTCCTCTTGAAGGAGATTACCGTGCTCCTCAAAAAATTCAGTGTGGACGCGGTCAAGATAGGGATGCTCGGGACAGGCCAGAACGGACTCGCCCTAGCAAGGCTCTTCAAAAGGACGGGGCTTAATAACATCGTCCTCGATACCGTCTTCGCATCCACCGGCGGGAGGCCTTTGATAGACGAAGGCGGCGTAGACGCCGTCAAAGGGCTTATTAAGTACGCATACATCGTCACGCCGAACCTCGGAGAGGCCTCAATGATAACCGGCATCGATGTCAGGGACTTAAGGTCGATGGAGGAGGCCGCGCTCGCCATACATTCGATGGGCGCGCGTGCGGTGCTCATAAAAGGCGGGCACCTCGAAGGGAATCCGGTCGACGTCCTCTTTGACGGGAAACGGTTCGATTACTTCAAGGGCAGGAGACTCAAGGGGACGAAGGAGAGGTTCCACGGCACCGGGTGCATGCTGTCAGCCGGGATAGCCGCAGGGCTCGCGAAAGGGAACGGTTTGAAAAAGGCCGTGGAAGATGCGAGAGAGAGGCTGATTGCGATCCTTAAGAAACGGGGTACCCGAAAGGCGGCTCGTAAAATCGAACTGTAGCAATCCCCTTTTTTTTAAAGAGTGGTGAAGGGCGATCAATAATCCCCCTCAATCCCCCTTTAGAAAAGGGGGATGAATAATGACACAACGAAGCAGATGGGGCTTTTTCAGAGCTTAAGAAGCCCCCTTTATCCACCCCAGCTCCCTCGCGCTTATCTGCCCGCCCTTTCCCCTTATAAGATAGTCGTGGACGATTATGTCGATGGAAGACGCCGCAGACTCAAGCTCCCTCGCGAGCGTCCTCTCCTTTACGGACGCCCTTGCCGCGGCCTCTGGCGTGTTATGGACGAATATTATCGAGCGGGCGTTGTGCTTGAAGGCCTTTTCGATGACGCTCCTTGGGGAGATGGAGGAAGAGAACCCCTCTTCCGGCTCAGAGGCCATGACCCGCGCGGACCTTTCCGTTGCCGCGCGGAGAGCGCGCCCGTCCCCTTTCTCTGTCGCGCCGTCGAATATCGTCTCCACCCCGAGTATCTCGTTCTTCGAGTTCAAGTAAACGGCGTAGAGCGCCTCTTTGGCCGGGTCGCAGGCGCGGTCCAGGAAGTCGACCACATCCTTTGCGGAGCGGACGGGGTTTCCGCCGATCATCCTTTCAAGGAGGTACGCGCCGGAGATCTCCTTCAAGAGCAGGAGGAGGACGGCCGTATGCTCTCCGACCCCGGGTGTGGCGGCGAGCTCGTCAATGCCCGCGTCGAAGACGCCCTTTAGCCCCTTGAACCTTTTGATGAGTTCCTTTGCAAGGGGCTTGACGTCCCGGCGGGGGATTGCGAACGTGAGGAGGAGCTCAAGCGCCTCATAGTCGTGAAAACCGTCTAAAGAGGCCTTCCCGTACTTCTCCCTTATCCTTTTCCTGTGTCCGGCCTTCGAGGATGCTGTTGTCATGTTGAGAGTCCGGTGGTGTGGGGAATTTATCCCCATCATGTCATTCCCGCGGATTTTAAGCGGGAATCCAGAGTCTTTTTGCAAACCAAAAACAAGCGGCTTTCCTGATAAAAACAGAGAATCGTTTTTCAGTCTCCCCCTTTTCTAAAGGGGGATTGAGGGGGATTATCGATCTCCCTATCGCCTCTCTTTGGAAAAGAGGTCTTAATTGATAGGCGGGACCGGAAAGTCCCGCCTATCGAATAAAAGGCTATGACTGCTCGGCGCAGGGCCAGTGTGCCCGGAGACTCCTGCTTCGGATAATCCTATTCCGCTGGATACGAAATTTGCCCGTCCGGCGAGGACTATTCTGTCTTTAGCCCCTTCAGGAACGGCTTGATGATGTCCATCGGGAGCGGGAAGAGTATCGTCGAGTTCTTCTC
>JACREV010000114.1 GCA_016218095.1 Deltaproteobacteria bacterium
CATGAGGTCGAGCGTTCCCGTGAGAGTCGCCAGAGACTCGTGGGCCGTAGCAGACCCGCTCTCATGCAGGGGTGACAACATCAAGGAAGACCCGAGAGGAGCGGTCCTTGCCGTCGGCCACTACGATGGCTCGGGGTATCTCTTCAAGGAGGACGACGGCGGTTTTGACGACGCGCTTACGAAGCTCAAGGTTTTTTTGAGGCGTCCGAGGCGCGGGCCAATAAACTATTTTCCTGTAGCGATACACGACTACTACTTCCTGAACCCCTCGGGCTCGACCGCCGTCAACAGGGTTGGGAGGATAAACGAGGCGCGCCTCAAGGCGTTCGACGAGTTTCTCACCCGCATCGACAGGCTCGCGTCCGACGGCGCGCTCAATTATTCGACGAGAAAGGACCTTACCAAGGCATACGAGTTCCTTGAAAGCGGCATGGGCGGGGGGACAATAGGGGGCGCGGCTACGGCCAACTCAAAGGCCCTCAATGTCTTCTACGTAGTGCACATACACTCGAACGGGCAGACCGAGCCCGAGTTCAAGCCTCCGACCAGGGACGACTTCGAGGGGACGTCGAGGGTCGTCGAAAGGATAGCGGTCACACTCGAGGCGCACGGGGCGCGCGGCGTCTTCCATCCGCTTCAGGGGTTCGCGGATTCCGCGCTTAAGTACCAAGGGCGGGACAATATACTAACGGACCTGGAGAGAAGGGGACACGAGGTCGGCTCCCACGTCCACACCGACAGGTTCGACCAGTGGAGAAAGACGCGGGAGGCCATCTTGAACGCGGGTGTCGCCGAGGTCTTGTCCATCTCGGGGACGAAGAGGCTGTCAACGCCGGTGAGGGAGGCCTTCTCCAACGCGGCCCGTATCGGCTACAGGGTCATAACCGGGAACAACTCGCCGCTCGACCCCTCGCCGATAGAGGGGATGCGCGGGAGAGACGACTGGGGGCTCGGCGGCAACAGGGGGTCTAGAGACACGGGCGCATTCATCCACCCGTGGCGCCCCGATTACGAGGGCGGGAGGTTCGCGGAGCACAGGACAACAGGGCCGCTTCTTTATCTCGACCATGTGCCGCCGAATCTCTGGTACTCTGGCACGACCATCGGGACCGGCGACTTCGAGAGGCTCAAACCCTTTCTCGACGCCGCGGTAAAGGACGCGGAGGACGGAAAGCCGTCTTCGTGGGGCTTCGTAACGCACGAGGTCGAGTACCAGGGCAGGGGGCAGTTCAGCCCGCGTAACCCGGTCGACGAAGAGGCGATAAGGGGGCTGGAGGGCTTTCTCTCGGTGGTCGACAATTACGGTGCGAAGGTCAGGTGGGCTACGGCAAAGGAAATATACAAGGAGTTTGAGGCATGGGAAAGGCGGTAAAGGGGGCGGTTGCCGGCAAGGTCGAGGGCATGGACCTGCCGAAGTTCCCAAAGGGCAGTTACTTCCACAAGGCAAGGACAACGCTCGAAATATACAACGACCTCGTCACCTCGGCGGTGAACAAAAAGACGGTGCTCCTTGACGCCGGGTGCGGTAAAAAGTCACTCATGGCCGGGTTCAAGGGAAAGGTGGCGAGACAGGTCGGGATGGACATCTCCATCGACGCGATCAGCGAGAACAACGCGTTCAACGTCTTCGCCGTAGGCGACGCACACAAGCTCCCGTTCGCCGACGACTCATTCGACGTCGTCGTCTCCCAGTGGATGATAGAGCACATAAAAGACCCGAACGAGGTCATGAAGGAGTTTCACAGGGTGCTCAAAAAGGGCGGCCACCTTATCGTCGCGACGAACAGCCTCTATCACCCGATGATGTTACTCAGCGCCATACTCCCGATGGGGTTCCGCGACAAACTCAAGGACAGGATCTTCCCGTCGTACATAGAGGAGGACACCTTTCCGACCTACTACAAGTTCAACGCGCTGGGCTCCATCCACAAGATGCTTACGAATATCGGGTTCGAAAAAAAATACGCCGCGTACACCGGCGCGCCTTTTTTCATGTTCAGCAGGCTTCTTTTCAAGGTCTCGGAGGTCTACGAGAGGGTGACGGACTTCTCCCCCTTGCGCTCCATGAAGATGCACGTGGTTGTCCACTACGTCAAAAGTTGATAAAATAAAGTGACCCGGGGCCCAGGGACCGGATAAGCCCCCTCTTCGTCGTGAAAACTATCAGGCAGTTTTAAGGCCATATCAAAGGGAATTTGCCTTTATGAAGATAACCCTCATATCCCCATACCCCGACATAACCGCCTTCGGGATACGCACCATCTCGGCGTACCTGAAAGATAACGGCATCGACACACAGCTCATCTTCCTGCCGGACCCGTGCGGCGAGAACCTCGTCGAGGGCGTGAAGAGATACGACGACAAGGTCCTTGAAGAGCTCATACCGCTTCTCAAGGACACGGACCTCGTCGGCATAACCCTCATGACGAACTTCTACGAGAGCGCCGTCGAGATAACGGAGAAGATAAAGTCGAGGCTTGCCACACCCGTCATCTGGGGAGGCATACACCCGACTATCAGGGCAGAGGAGTCCTTGAAGCACGCGGACATGGTCTGCGTAGGGGACGGCGAGGACGCTCTTTTAGAGCTCGCGCAAAAGATGTCGAAGGGCGAGCCCTGCACCAATGTGAAGAATATCTGGGTAAAGGAGAACGGGAAGATAATCAGGAACCCCGTCAGGAACCTCCAGCACGACCTCGACGCGTATCCCAAACCCGACTACGACCCGGACACGTCGCACCTCCTCTTTGAGGGGAGGATCCGGCCGCTTGCATTCGATCTCATAAGGAAGTTCCTTGAGAACGGCCCCGGAATGCACAAGTTCAGGCTCATCGGCTACCAGACGATGACGGGCAGGGGCTGTCCGCACAAATGCACCTACTGCATAAACGATACCGTGAAGACGATGTACAATAACGATAATTACCTCCGCTGGCGCTCGACGGCCCATGTGATAGACGAGCTCGAGTGGGTGAAGAAACACATGCCCTATACCGGCTTCGTCTGGATATCCGACGACGCCTTCTTCGCGAGGAACAAAAAGAGCATCGAGGAGTTCTGCGTAGAGTATAAGAAGAGGGTGGGGCTCCCGTTCACGTGCCTCGCCTCTCCCATGACGATATCCGAGGAAAAGCTCGACCTCCTTGTGGACGCCGGGCTCATGTTCCTGCAGATGGGTGTGGAGAGCGGGAGCGCGCACGTCCAGGAGCTCTTCAACAGGAAGCAGATGAACAACGAGCGCCTCATGAAGGCCTTCAACATCATAAACAAGTACAAGGACAGGATGTACCCGCCGGTCTACGACTTCATACTCGACGTCCCGTACGAGACCGAAGCCGACACCATAGAGAGCTTGAAGCTCATAGCCGAGATACCCAAGCCCTTCACCCTCCAGCCCTTCTCGCTCGTCCTGTACCCAGGCACCAAGCTCTACGAGATGGCCAAGGCCGACGGAAAGATAAGGGACGAGAAAAAGGAGATATACGAGAAGAGCTACCTGATGAGGGACCCGAGCTACCTTAACCTCCTCATCACGCTCTCGCAGGGAGGCAGGTTCCCGAGCCCGGTGTTGAAATTCCTCGTAAGCTCTCCGACGGTCGAGGTGTTGAACAGCAAGCCCTTCAGGCCCGTATTCAAGGTGATATATACGGGGTTGAAATCGACCCGCCGGTTCGTAAAGAGGCTTGCCGGAAAGGCGGCATGAGGGTACTCCTGATCCAATCCTTTCTCGGCGGCAAGGAGCCCCCGGTCTATCCGCTCGGGCTCGCGTGCCTCAAGGCGCAATTAAAGGACCATGAGGTCCGCGCCTTTGACATGAACGTCTCCGACGACCCGTTTAACGCCCTTAAAAGGGAGGTCGAGTCGTTCAGGCCCGAGGCGATCGGCATATCCCTCCGGAACATAGACTCCACCAACAAGAGGGAGGTCGTCTTCTACTACGAGTATCTTAAGAAGACCGTCGACCTCATAAAACCCCTCTCCGACGCCAGGCTCATAATAGGCGGCTCGGGTTTTTCCATGTACGCAAAAGAGATAATGGCCGACGAGCCGAGGCTCGACTACGGGGTCTTCCTCGAAGGAGAGTTCATCTTCCCGAAGCTCCTTGAAAACCTCGATGGACCCGAGAAGGTGAACGGCGTCTTTTACAGGAAGTCCGGCAGGGTCGCGTTCAGCGGGGGCGGCGGGCAAGTTGACCTTAACACGGTCGCCATCCCGGCGCGGGACTTCACACCCATGGAGAAGTACCGGGACGTACCGGAGGCGATAGGCATAGAGACCAAGCGCGGGTGCGCGCTCAAATGCATATACTGCATATACGGCTTCCTTAACGGGAGCAAATACAGGCTGCGCGACCCGAAGATGATAGTCGACGAGGTCGAAGCCCTTGTCGGCAAATACGGCGCGAAGAGGTTCACCTTCGTCGACTCGGTCTTCAACATCCCCATAAAGCACGCAGAGGCGATATGCCGCGAGATGATAAGCCGGAAGGTCAAGGCCGAGTGGTCTGCGTGGTTCAGCGAGCGGGAGATAACGCCGGAGTTCATCGACCTTGCGGTGGAGGCCGGGTGCAGGAAGGTGATACTCTCGCCCGACGGTTTTTCAGACGCTGTATTGAAGGCCTTGCAGAAGAACCTGACCAAGAAGGACATCACCGGCGCATTCAAGGTATTGAGCTCGAAAGAAGGTTATGAAGTCTCCTACAACTTCTTCAAGAACCCTCCGGGGCAGTCGCTCGGCGCGTTCGTATCATTAGCCCTATTCTGCGCCAGGGCTCGCCTCAAGATGGGCAAAAGGGTCCACTTCGAGTTCAACTCCATGCGCGTTGAGCCCCACACGAAGCTCTTCGAGATAGCGCTCAAGGACGGTTTCGTGACAAAGGACGACAACCTCCTCCACCCCAAGTACTATACCAACCCAGGGACGAAGTACATCGAAGACGCCTTCAACTTCGCTCTCAAACTTAAGGGCAAATAGCTTACCGATGGTAGTCAAAGAGAGCCCTTTAAGGGACATCCTCCGGCTCATGGTCTGGTACCCGCTCCGGTGGTTCGTCGAGGCTGTGCCGGTCGCGTTCGGCATAAAGACTTTGGGGGCGATGGGCGGCCTCCACTGCTCCTTCTCCAAAGGCAAGAAGGCTCTCCTGAAGGGTAACCTCAAGCGCGTCGACCCGTCTATGACGGATGAAAAGGCGGAGGACGCCGTAAGGGAGTACTTCAGGAACCACTATATCGACAGGCTCCTCATCTTCATCTTCCCGAAGTTCGGAAAAAAAGAAGTCGAGAGGCTCGTAAAGATCGAGGGTATCGAGAACCTGAACGCCGCGCTCGAAAAAGGCAGAGGAGCGGTACTCGTCCACGGCCACTTCGGGCCGGTCCATCTGCCGCTTGTCTCACTTGCCCGGCTCGGCTACGGGATGAAGCAGATAGGGTTGCCGTCGGACGAGGGCTTGAGCTGGATAGGGAGGAACGTCGCCTTCAGGCTGCGTCTTAAGTACGAGTCGATGATGCCGGCTGAGGTGATAATGGCCGACGGGTTCTTAAGGGGCGCGTTCAAGTGGCTGTCCACGAACGGCGTCATCATGATAACCGGCGACGGGTCAGGGACCGAGAGGAAGGTCGGGAGGTACGCCCCTTTCAGGCTCTGCGGACAGCCGGTAGAGTTCCCTTTAGGCCCCGCGCTCCTTGCCGAGAAGACCGGCGCAGAGCTCATACCCATGTTCATAACGCCGGGTGAGGGGAGTTTCCTCTACAGGGTCGTGATAGAAAGGCCTATTGAAAAGCGGGAAGGCGACGGAGAGGCGATGACCGCGGAGTTCATCTCGCGCTACGAAAAGTACATAAGGAAATATCCAGGCTACATGCACTTCCTGGATAAGTTCTCTCCGGGACTTTTTATAACGAAGTAAAAAGGATTCAAAAAAACAGGGCGCGCCATGAATGGCGCGCCCTGTTTTTTTATGCGAAGCCGTCCTTTAAAAGAGGGCCGAGAGCGCGAGCGCCGCGGTGAACTCCTTGGGTATATCGTTGCCGTCTATGGTCGTGGTCTCAGGCGAGAGGGACGCCCCGAAGTCCAGGTTCACGACCCAGAGGTTGAGGCCGAACCCGGCGGTGTAGACCGGGCCGATGTCGTTCTCGGCCATGTTCTGATAGAGCCCGGCCCGGAACTGGACTATCTTCAGCACGTCGAGCTCTATGCCGCCGCCGAGGTTCTGCGACTTGTAATTGTCGGATACCGTAGTATCGTTCTGCGTGAGGTCGTAGTCGAGCGCGAGCGTCAGGAAGTCAAGCGGCATCCAGGCTACACCCGCCCTCACCTGCGCCTTCTCCTCCATGCTGTCCTCGTCTCCGGGCAGCAGCGGCTCCATGTCGAACGAGGGCGAGTTGATGTTCCTCGCCACCACACCCACCCTCAAGTCGTCGCCGAACCTGTAGAGCGCGCCAAGGTCGATGCCGAAGTTTGAGCTGTCGACGTAGTCGTCCTGCGCTTCCGAGAGCGCGTCGGCGAAGTCGGTGTCGAATACGCGGACAGAGGTGTTATAGACGCGCGCCTTCATGTACTTGACGTTCGCGCCCACGGAGAAGTCGTCGGTTATCGGGTGGCCGTAGGTGAGCGGGAACTCGAAGAGCGCCATGCCCTTGAAGAGGAGCCTGGAGTCGTTGTCGGATATGGAGCCTCCGGTGTCGGCCGCGCTCGCTACCTCGGCTACAGTTGTGGTGAGCTGCTGTATCTCGGCCGGTATGGCCTCGCCGCTAGCCTCGGCCTGCGAGATGCCGTAGTCGACAGCCTGGATGAAGTTCGTCGCTGTGGTCGAGGACCAGCCCGGCATCTGGGATATCTGGCTTATGAGGTCCTGCTTCTGAGCGGAGGAGAAGTAGTAGTCGCCTGAGGGGACAGGCGTCCCGTTGTTGAAGTTGCTGGTATTGGCGAACTGGCTGATGACGTCGACTTCCGTCGTCGCGCTCGTGGGGGCGATGTTGACGAGGTCGAGGTCGCCCTTGGCCGAGATCTCGCTGAAGGCATAGCCGCCGACTCCGAACCTGCCGACCTGCGCGCGCAGCCCCCCGTTAACGCCTACGGTAAGGGCCCTGGCGTCGTTGGCGCTAAAGGACCGAAGATCGTCTATTATCTGTAGGAAGTCGGTCACGTCGGACGCCTGTATCACGCCGTTGTTGAACTGGTCGAAGTCTATCTGGAATATCTTGTCGAGCTCCTCTCCGAGGTCTTCATGGACCTGAGAGCCGAGACCCGCGTCGAGTGTCGCGCTCCAGGACCTGTCCCCGTAGTAGCCGCCGTCCTTGGACTTGAAAAATCCGTAAGCCGCTGGGTTCCAGTAGCTCGCGGACGCGTCGTTGGCCACGGCCACGCTCGCGCCTCCCATGCCGAGCGCCCTCGGACCCACGATCGTCCATTCCCTCGCCTCCGCGCCTGTAGCGACCGTAAGGAGAGCCGCCGGCATGAGATAAAGGAAAGGCTTCAAGAATCTTCTTACCATACACAACCTCCCATTTTGGCTATTGTGCGACTTGAAGGACAGCCGAAGGCCGTCCGAAAAAAACTATTGAGCGATCGCGCCGTCGGTTACAGGCGGCCCCGGCGCGGCCGGAGGCGCAGGCGCTGTTTCCGCCTCAGGTGCCGGGGCTATAACAGGAGCGACAACCGGGGCTGCGGGGGCCGCAGGCGCGGCGGGCGCGGCCTTCGCCGGCCTTGACGCCCTCTTTTCCAACGGCATCTCCTCGAACATCTCGGAGAGGAGCTTTTCCGCGAGCTTCCCGAGGTCCGGCTTTATCATCCAGTACTCCTCGACGAGCTCGTGGTTCGCCTTCCATACGATAGAACCGTTCGACGGGTTTATGAGCCTTATGCCGAGACCGACGCGCGCGACCTTGTCGCCGCCCTGCCTGCCGTAACCCCACGCGGTAACATAGGTGAGGAAGAAGGCGTCGGCGTGGAGCGCGTCCTTGAGCTTTGCCGAAACCGCCGCGTCGGATATCCCGAGGGTGTTGAGCCTCTGTATGTACCCTTCCATGGAGGAGGCTATCTCGGCGGAGCCCGAGACCTGGTTCTTTATCGCGGCGCTCTCCTTTACCTCTTCGAAGAGGCCGGTCTCGAGGAGCTTTCTCGAAACGAGGTCGTCTATCGTGGACCTGCTGGACTCGAACTCGCCGACGGTAGCAGGCAGTACCGCGACGGCAGAGGGGCTGAAGTCTTTCGCGTCAGGGCTCACCTGGCTGAAGTTCAGCCCGCCGCAACCGGCAAGGAACGCGGCGAGGACGAAGAAGAACGCTGTAAGGGTCTTTTTCATGCAATGCACCTCGGGTGTTTGTATTCGGTCAAGGCCACTCTCTAAAAATTGTTATTTTTCCTGATCTCTGTGTCAGGTCGGAAATAAAAATGCTCACATATTCCATATATGCTGCGCTTTTTATTTCCGCCCTTCCTTGACCTCAGAAAAAATTCCTAATTTTTAGAGGTAGCCTCATATCTATCTATTTATCGGCTTGGCACGGCCGCACCTTGAAACTTTTTTCCATGCCGGAGCGATCGAAAAAAGAACGAAGGCCTCTTGTTCGAGGAGATAAGACGGAGAAGGATGACTTCGGTCGGAAGTGCGTCAGGGAGAGCGAGCCACGGCGGAGGAAAGTACCTCGATTGGCTAAATCTTATTTTATTGCGGGCCGAATTGCAATCTTTTTTTAAGGCCGTTGGTCGGCTTCTCCGGCGGACATTAATAATATGTCGTACCGCAAGGCCTTTTTTAGCATGGCGAGAAAATTGTTCCGTGTGAGGCGGCAATAAATGCCCTGATGGGGACTGGCGGCCTTAAGGGCAGGGACCCCTCGAATACGTCGATTTACAAGTGTTATTTCGCTTTCAAGGCAGTTGGCACGCCCTTTGCTTTTACTCGGGGTAGCGTTTATTCCCCCTGGAAGAGGTAGAGATGGAGATAAGACTTTTTACCGCGATACCGGCTGAAGCGGCTCAGACTGTAGCGGACGTCGACATCGGGGCACAGACCCCGGAAGGCCCCTTTGAGGACCTCCTCGCCTCTCTCTCGGCTGTAAAAGAGAGCGAGGTGACGGGAAACGTCGGGGAGACCAAGGCCATCGCAGTAGATGTGTCTGGCGCGTTATCCATAAGCGCCGCCTCTGAAAAAGAAATTATCGAAGGCGAGGCCGTCCTGACGGATATACCGGTAGAGGCCTCGTTGCAAGGCATGGACCTTGATGCGAAGGCTATGAAATCTGAAGAAGCGGCCTCAGGGCCGGTTGAGACTGATACCGACGAGGCCCTTATCATCGCAACTCCCGTACAGGTGCCCATTCAGCAAATACATGAAGTTGTAGCAGACGAGGGCGGCGTCTCCGTTGAAATAGAAGGGCACGCCGGGACGACTCTCGACTCGTATGAGACTGAAGCCCCTGAGGCGCCTGTCGGCGGCGTGACCAACGTCGCGCATGAGACCGAGGAGGCCTCCCCGTCAACAGGCATAACGAGCGATTCAGATCATCTCGGCTCGTATGAGACTGAAGTCCCTGAGGCGCCTGTCGGCGGCGTGACCAACGGAGCGCATGCGACTGAGGAGGCCACCCCGTCAACAGGCGTAACGAGCGATTCAGAGACCCAGGCGGATATTGAGGAAGAGGCGAAGGCCACTGGAAAGGATAAGATAAAAGAGGAGATACCCTCGACCGCTCATGAAACGGAGGCGACATCCGGGTTTGCAGTGAACCCGAATACCCCCCCTGATAATACGTTGGATGTCAGCCCGGATGCGGTAACCGGCCGGCCCGCCCGCCCCGCCCGCCCCATAACCGCGAAAGACGGCGTTGATATCGCAAGCACTTTCCAGTCAGCGCCCGCATCAGAGAAGATGGTCGGGGAGGAGAAGGCGGACTCCGTAGAGGCAGTCGAGCCCGCCGAGCCGTCCGAGGCTTCCGTGACCTTAAGCCACGAAGGCAGGCCTGATGACATGGAAGCCGCGTCCGATCAGCCGTTCGACATGAGAGGCGAATGGGAAGGCGGGGAAAACGGCGAGAGCGAGGGGAGAGCCTTAGAGGCAAAGGCCGC
Source organism: Deltaproteobacteria bacterium (assembly GCA_016218095.1). Taxonomy (GTDB): domain Bacteria; phylum Desulfobacterota; class GWC2-55-46; order GWC2-55-46; family GWC2-55-46; genus GWB2-55-19. The sequence goes on from JACREV010000114.1 coordinate 10,069, forward strand.
GGGCGACTCTGCCCTTGAGGAGAACGTCAATAGCGAAGCGTTCAAGGCGGCCCCTGAGGCTTCTTCAAATGACCTCAGGCAAACGATGAACGGCGTGCTCGATGCCGCAGGCATCGGGACCAATGCGGCCTTTGGGCTTGACAGGGCGCCTCAGGCAAGCGGACACACGACGAGCGCCGCTTCCACGGAAACGGTAGATACAGATGGGCTCTTCGAGAAGCTCGACACCGGCGTCAAGATGAGCGTTCAGGGGAACGGGAGGGTGAGGATCGAGCTCAGCCCCGAGCACCTGGGCGATATGGAAATAAGGCTTAAGATCGAGGACGCGAAAGTAGCCGCGGAGATACGGGTCGAGAGCGCGGAGGTAAAGGCGCTCCTGGACGCGGACTCCGGAAGGCTCAAGGAGATATTCAACTCCAACGGGCTCACGCTCGACAAATACACCGTAGAGGTAGACATGAACCCCATGCGCGGAAAGGCTGAGAGCGGCGGCAGCTTCGGCAATTGTTTCCAGGAGAACGCCTCCGATTGGAACGGATACGGGAGGAAGCCCTGGGCAGGAGAGTCCGACGTCGAGTCTGCGTTCGGCAACCGTTACGAGAGTACGGGCAAAAAGGGCGGCATAGACATATTCGCCTGAAAAAGGGCGGCAAAGAGGACGTGACAGACAAGGAGGCATCGAAATGATCGACGGCGTATCTTCGGCGACGACAGTAAGCAGTAGCAACAGCGGTTCGAGCAGTACGACGAGCTCCACCGAGGAGCTCGGCAAGGACGACTTCCTCCTGCTTCTCGTGACCCAGCTCCAGAACCAGGACCCGCTGAACCCGACGGACAATACCGAGTTCGTCTCCCAGCTCGCGCAGTTCAGCTCGCTTGAAGGGATAAAGAACATGGAAGAGACGATGGGGACGGTCGCCGACGGCATATCCGAGATGCAGAAGTGGTCTTTGTCCGACCTCATCGACAATACCGTCAAGTTCGAGAGCGCGGCCTTCGACTACTCCGGCGAGCCCGTGACCATCGAATACTCGCTCGGGTCCAACGCGGCGAGCGCGAACGTCTCCATATACGACGCGAACGGCAACCTTGTAAAGTCCGTCGACGCCGGGGCCCTGAACTCGGGGACATACGAGCTTAACTGGGACGGCACGAACGCCGAAGGCGGCCAGGCCGCTGAAGGCACTTACACGATAAACATAACGGCCGTCGATTCAAGCGGCTCGACGGTGGACGCTTCGACCTACGTCACCGGCAAGGTCACGAGCGTCACCTACGGCTCGGGCGGCGCGGAGATAAACGCGGGCAACATAATACTCACTCAGGACGATATCCTGGAAGTCTATTAAAAAGGAGGTAGTACCCATGCAGTCATCACTCTACACCGGAGTAAGCGGCCTTAACGCCAACATGTCGGAGCTTTCGGTCATCGGCAACAACATAGCGAACGTCAATACCGTCGGTTTCAAGTCCAGCAGGGTGAACTTCGAGGACATCCTGAGCCAGACGCTCACCGGGTCCAGCAACCAGATAGGCGTCGGCGTGACGGTGAGCTCCATCCAGAAGATGTTCACTCAGGGCGACTTCGAGACGACCGGCAACACTCTCGACATGGCCATAAGCGGAGACGGCTTCTTCGTCGTCGAGGACCCGGTCCTCAACACCCTCTATTACACGAGGGCCGGCCAGTTCGAGACCGACAAGGACGGCTACATAGTGAACCAGGACGGCTTGAGGCTCCAGGGCTACATGGCGGATTCCGCCGGCAACCTCCAGAACTCGCTTACCGATCTCCTCCTTACGACAAAGACGATCGCCCCGAACGCTACGACGAGCGGAGAGCTTACTGCTAATCTGGATTCCAATTCGTCGATCACCGGGTTCGTCTTCACCGCCGCCACGAACGACACTTTGCAATACAGCATAGACGGCGGGACTACATACCTGACCGCGAGCCTTGTGACCGACGGCGGACTCGCCTCCGGCGACGCCTATACGGGCAACGAAGTAGCCGCCGCCATCCAGGCCTCGCTGGAAGCGACGAACGGCTCCACCGACACCTATACCGTCTCATACGACGACCAGACCGGCTACTTCACGGTAACGAACGACGCGGGCAACGCCAATACGCTCCTCCTTGACTGGGGGAGCGGGGTATCCACGGCCTCCAATGTCCTCGGCTACTCGGCCTCTACCGCCGCGCTCGCGGCCGGGACAGGCTCGACCTCGACTGCCGCGGCCGGTGATTTTACCCTCAGCAAAGCCGGTGACACTTCGAACTTCTCGACCCCCATGACCGTCTACGATTCGCTCGGCAACGCCCATGTCGTGACCATGTACTTCAGGAAGTCCTCTCTCGACGCCACGGGCAACAACTGGGATTGGTACGCGGTAGTCGACGCGGCGGACTCGACGAGCGGCTCGACCGAGGTCCAGGCGAGCGGCTCCATCACGTTCAATTCCAGCGGCTCCTTGTATTCCGAGTCAGCGA
>JACREV010000115.1 GCA_016218095.1 Deltaproteobacteria bacterium
AGGGGGAGTTCGGTTTGATCACGGACGCTCCCGCGCTCTCAAGGGAGGTCTCGGCCCTCAAGGGCAGGGTGTCTATAACGGTCTTTACGAAAGACGAGGGGCCGTTAAGCGGCGTCATCGGGGTCGCGGTCTCCTCAAGGGGCGACAAGGCCTTTTATGCGCCGGTCTCGTCCATTCCGGTCGATACGCTCGCATCGATCATGAAAGACATGCTCGAAGACAGTGTCATAAGAAAAGAGACCGACAACGCCAAGGCGCTCCATATCTTTTCGATGAGCCATTCGATAAGGGCCGCCGGGGTCGGCATCGACACCTCTCTCGCCTCTTACGTCATAAACCCCTCGAAGCCCGGCCACTCGATAGACGCGCTCGCGCATGAGTACCTCGGCTCCGCCGTCGTAGAGGGGGACGTCGAGGATATGACGATAGAAGAAGCGGCAGTTTTCGCGTGCAGAAAGGCCTGTAAGGTCTTGAAGTTATCTGAAATACTTGAGAAGGAGCTTAAGGACACCGGGCTCTATAAGCTCTATAGTGAAATGGAGTTGCCGCTCTCTGAAGTGCTCGCCGGGATGGAGACCGCGGGGATCAAGGTCGATAGGGACCTCCTATCAGACCTCTCAAAGGAGATGGAGATAGAGCTCTGCGGCATGGAAGGGCGCATATACGCCTCAGCCGGGATGGAGTTCAACATAAATTCCCCTAAACAGCTCTCGGAGCTGCTCTTCGAGAAGTTGAAGCTCAAACCCGTCAGGAAGACCAAGACCGGTTTTTCGACCGACGAGGAGGTATTGACCCAGCTCGCGGCCCGGCACGAGGTCCCCTCGCTCATCATCGGATACAGACAGCTCTCGAAGCTCAAGTCCACATATGTAGACGCGCTCCTCGACCTCATCGACCCGACGACGGGACGCGTTCATACCTCTTTCAACCAGACGGTAACGGCAACCGGGAGGCTCTCAAGCTCGCGCCCCAACCTCCAGAACATCCCGGTAAGGAGCGGCTCAGCGGGGCGCATCAGGGAGGCGTTCGTCGCTGAGAAGGGTTTCAGGTTTCTGTCCGCCGACTACTCTCAGATAGAGCTCCGGATAGTCGCCCACATGTCCGGAGACCCGGTCCTTGTGGACGCGTTCACCAAGGGCGAGGACATACACTCAAGGACGGCATCTGAGGTCTTCGGGGTGCTCCCCGCGCTCGTGACCCCGGAGATGAGGCGCAGAGCCAAGGCTATAAACTTCGGCATCATCTACGGCATGGGGCCGTATGGCCTGTCCACCGAGCTCGGCATATCGATGAAAGAGGCGCTCGAATACATCGAGAGCTATTTCAATCACTATAGATCGGTCAAGGAGCTGATAGACAGGACCGTGGTTGAAGCCGCGGAGCGCGGCTACACGGTGACGCTCTTCGGAAGGAGACGTTTCATCCCGGAGCTAAAGAGCCCCGTAGAGCAGACTATGAGGCTCGGCCAGAGGCTCGCGATAAACACGCCGATCCAGGGCACCGCAGCGGACATGATAAAGGCCGCGATGGTCAATATAGACAAGCGCCTTAAGGCAGAGGGGGCAGCTTCCAGGATGATACTCCAGATCCATGACGAGCTCCTGTTCGAGGTCGCGGATAAGGAGTTCGGCGCTATTGAGGCCCTCATCCGCGAGGAGATGGAGGGGACGATAGAGCTTAAGGTACCGGTTAAAGTCAACGTTAAGTCGGGGATCAACTGGAACGCCGTGGAATGAGCATGGCTTGAATTTGTAATATTTTGAAATACTTACATTTTTAGCTTAGGGTCCGCGTCCCCGCACGCGCGTCCCGCCCGTAACCGATCGGTTCAATAACGCCTTGAAAATCATAAAAAGGTCTTGACGATATTTTTCTTTAAAGATATTATAGAATTAGAAAAAATATAACCTCTATCCCTGGTGACCGTTTTTCGTCGCAGTTTTTTTTTCGGGCACGCCTTAAACTTTTTTTTCCCACAAGTTCTCTCATTATGGAAAACAAGAGACCATATACGACCGGCGAGGTCGCGAGCATATGCCATGTCACCATCAACGCGGTCAAGAAGTGGATCGCTTCCGGCAAGCTCGGGGCCTTCAGGACGCCCGGAGGCCACTACAGGGTAAACCAGGGGGAATTCATGGATTTCCTTGGCAAGTACAAGCTCGACATAAAGGACCAGGCGTTCCCCGACAGGAAAAAGGTGCTCATCATAGACGACGAGAGGTCCATCATAGAATTCATCAAGGGTGCGCTCGAGTCGATGGACGCCGGTTACCTCATAGAGACCGCGGGCGACGGGTATGAAGCGCTCATAAAAGTAGGCGACTTCAAGCCCGAGCTGATGGTGCTCGACATAAGGATGCCGAAGATAGACGGCTTCGAGGTCTGCAGGAGGATAAAGACCGACGAGCACACGAAGGGCATAAAGATCCTCGCCGTGACCGCATACGGCAAGGAGGACTTAGACAGGATCATGCAATGCGGCGCCGACTATTGCCTTCCAAAGCCCATTAAGCTCAAGGACTTTCAGAAAAACGTCCAGCGGCTCCTGAGCTGATTGCCGTTTCCCTCAAGGCGCTCTCCAGCGGGGTTTCGATCAGGGTACAAGATGAAACTGAATTTCAGGGGCCTATCCAATAAACAGAAGCTGTTCCTATCTCTCTCCGTCCTTTTCGCTATCGCGTTCCTCGACTACCGCTCGTTCACGTCCAGGCACAGACAGGTCGAGCTCTATGACGACCTCAACGCCAGGATAAGCTCGATAAGGGTCTCCATAACACAGCTCGAGTACCTCCTCGACATGTTCACCGTCGCCAGGAGGTTCGAGAACTCCTCGGTCGAGCTCATAAGGCACGACGTCGAGAGGCTCGACGAATCGATCGGCCTCGTCGTCAACAACCCCGGGTTCAAGGAGGCGGTCGCCTCCAACGCCCAGCTCGAAGAGGCGCTCGGCACCATATCGGAGGACTGGCAGACGATCAAGGCCGAGATAACGAGACTCAACGACGCCCTCTCCCAGGACGAGATCATACTCGTGCACAACGCGGTCGACGTGAACGCCGTCCTGGTCATCGAAAAGACCGAGCGGCTCATGGGCCGGATAGCCGCCGAGAGGGCGAGGATATTCGACGAGACGAAGTCGCTCGCGCGTACAAGCATCATAGGTTTCGTGCTATTCATACTGGCCGCGTCCTTCCTTGCCTACAGGCGCTACATCCGCCCGCTGGAGCGCGCGGCGCTCACCGCGCGAAGGCTCTCAGACGGCGACTCAAGCGCGAGCTTCAGGGAGGATAGAAGCTCGCTCGGACACCTCTCGATCGAGCTCAACAGGATGGTCGCCTCGTTCAAGGAAGCGAGCGAGCGGAAGGACAGGAGGAGGGGTGATATAGAAGCGGAGCTCAAGACGGCCTGGATCGCTTTGGAGGCCGTCGGCTCGATACTCAAGTTCGCGGGCCGTTCTCTCTCGCTCCCAGACGTCTTCAAGGCCGCGGCGAGGGAATCGGCTTCCGCCTTCGGCACAGGGGCTGTCGCGGTCTACGCGATGGAGGAAGGGGCATTCAGGCTCAAGGCTTCAGAGGGCTTTGACGATAACTTCATGAGGGAATGGGCGTCCGCGGACCAGTCCGCATTCGATACCCTTGACAAAGGCGCCGCGGTATTCAAGGCGCTCGACCGCGTAAGGCCCGCGGGGCTCGCCGAGCGTCTTAAGGAGAGCGGCTTTGCCGGGATCGTGATAGCGCCGATAGAGTACGACAGCAAGCCCATGGGCGTGCTTGTCGCCGCCCTGAAGGAGGCCTCAGGCGGGGCCGTCGCCTTCTACGGGTCGATAGCCGCCGCGCTCGGGGTCTCGGCGGGCCATGTCGGGCTCCTGCAGGCCGAGATGGTCCAGAGGAAATTCCTTGAAAGGGTAGTGAACCAGGTCCCATTCGGGGTCGCCGTCTTCGGCAGGGACGGCTCGTGCGTAATGATGAACTCCGTCCTTAAAAAGCTCCTCGGCGCCGACCCGAGGCCGGGCGTGCACCGCCATTACAGCGTATTCGAGGACGACATACTGTCGGCCCAGGGCATGCTCACATCCATAAAAAAGGCGTACGAGGGGTACTCTACCGAGTTCATCATCAACTACAACCCCTCCCTGCTCTCGAGGTGCGGCTTCATGGGGGCCGCCAAGAGGCTCAAAATACGCTCCATCCCGCTATATGATTCCGGCGGCGAGATATCGAACATAGCGCTCCTTTACGAGGACATGACCGACCAGGCCGGGATTACGGCCGGCGGGGCGGGGAGCGGGGACATCGCATGATGAAAAGGGTCTTCAACTCGCTCAGCATATCGAACAAGCTCGCGGTCGTATTCCTCCTCCTGCTCTTCATGATGGGGGTCGGCGGCCTCGTCGGGCTCTATAACGCGGGCCAGCTCGCCAACCTCACGCGGAGGCTCTATTCGGACTCGTTCAAGCGTGGAGAGACGCTCACAGCCGTTGAGAACGAGTTTTTGTCCGCCCGGCAGGAGCTCTTTCTCCACACCATCACGAGCGACGTCGCCTCCAAGTCCTTTCTCGAAGGGTCGATCAGCGAACACAAGGCCAAGATAGACAGGCTCCTTAACGAGTACAAGGCGCTCGGCATCGCCAAGGGGCACGAAAAGCTCTTCGAGGAGCTGCACAGGCACATCGAGCTCTATTGGGAGGTGCACTCGAGGATAGGGTCGCGCACGAGGGACGAGGCGTTGAGCCTCATAAGGACCGAAGGGAACAAGACCTTCACCGAGGCGATAAACGCTCTTAAGCACCTCATAAAGGAGGAGAGGGACACGGCCTTCACCGCCTACCAGAAGAGCGACTTCTTCGCGAGCGTCATCATAGCCGTCACGCTCGCCTTTACGCTCCTGGCGATCGTCGCCGCCGGCGGCCTCTGGTTCGCTCTCACGCGCTCGATAGTCCGCCCCATACTTTCCATAGAGGAGTCGGCAAAAAAGATAGGGCAGGGCGACCTGAAAGAGAGAGTCCCGGTCATGACCGAGGACGAGATAGGCAACCTCGCCATAGAGTTCAACAAGATGGCCGTCTCGATCGAGAACTACTACGCTACACTTGAGAAAAAGGTCGAGGAGAGGACCGAGGCGCTGAAAGTCGCGAACGAGGAGCTCTCTACGAAGAAGCAGGAGCTCGAGACCGCGAACCTCGAGCTCCTCGAGGCGAACAGGATGAAGAGCCAGTTCCTCGCGAACGTCTCTCACGAGCTCCGCACGCCCCTTAACTCCATCATAGGGTTTTCCGAGCTCCTCCAGGAGAAGGCCTTCGGGGACCTGAACGAGCGCCAGTTCCAGTACGTCGAGTACGTCCATTCGAGCGGCGCGCACCTCCTCCAGCTCATAAACAACATACTCGACTTATCCCGCATAGAGGCAGGCAGGATGGAGCTCTCTACCGAGGACTTCTCTATCATGGAGGTCCTTGGCGAGCTCCTCGGCAATATCCGCCCCATGGCGCACGAGAGGAACATCACGATGGAGTGCAAGACCGTCCCGGCGTCTCCCAAGCTCCACGCCGACAGGGCGAAGTTCAAGCAGATAATGACGAACCTCATATCCAACGCCGTAAAGTTCAACGTCGACGGGGGCAGGGTCACGGTCGACTGGGACATATCGGAAGAGCCGCTCGGCATGAAGATGGAGAGGTTCGTGGTCTTTAAGATAACGGACACCGGCATAGGCATAAAGGACGAGGACAAGGGGAAGCTCTTCAAGGAGTTCGAGCAGATCGACTCATCCATCACGAGGGAGTACGGGGGCACGGGCCTCGGGCTCGTGCTCACCAAGAGGCTCGTGGAGCTCCACAACGGGTCGATCTGGGTAGAGAGCGAGGCGGGCAAGGGGTCGACGTTCTTCGTAAGGCTGCCGCAGGGGACCGAGGAAATAGACATGCCGGTCATGACCGGCAGGCTCTACTCCCCCCAGGGCCGAGTAAAGAAGCCGCTCGTGCTCATCGCGAGCGAGAGCCAGGACATAAACCACCTGCTTGAGATATACCTCGCCGGCGGGGTCTACGAGGTCTTTACCGCATCAGACGGCCTGGACCTCCTCCGTAAGGCGCAGGAGCAGAAGCCGTTCGTCATAATAATGGGCATAGCGCTCCCTAAAAAGGACGGCTGGGAGGCATTAAGAGAGCTCAAGAACAGCCCGGAGACGAACTCCATACCCGTCGTCGTCATATCGTCGCTCGACAAAAAGGAGATGGGCTACGAGCTCGGGGCGATAGAGTACATGGAAAAACCGATAAACAGGGAGAGGCTCTTGAGCGTACTTGACAAGCTCAACGGCTGATCCCTTCAGGAGAAGTCTACAGTGTCTCAAAAGGTAAAGGTCCTCCTCGTCGAGGACAACTACATGAACAAGGTCCTCGTCAGAGAGATACTTACGCTGAACGGCTACGAGATAGTCGAGGCGAAGAGCGGGACAGAGGCGCTCGTGAAGGTCTCCACCGACCGTCCGGACCTTATCCTCATGGACCTCCATCTCCCTGAGATGGACGGGATAACCGCGACGAGGATAATAAAGTCGGACGAGAAGAACAGGTCCATCCCGGTCCTCGCCCTTACGGCGTCCGCCATGAAGGGCGAGGAGGACAAGATATTGAATAAGGGTTTTGACGGCTATGTTGCAAAGCCGATAGAGGTAAAGAAACTCCTGGAGGCGATATCGGTGAGCCTGGCAAAGAAAGGTGACGGCGGGGAGAGGGTAGGGTAGTCCTAATCCCCCTCAATCCCCATTTAGAAAGGGGGGAAGTTTTTTTAAGGATGGCTTTTTTCACCCCTCTTTTCTAAAGAGGGGCGGGGGGAGATTATCCGTAAGGGGCGGTCAATGATGAGTGAGTAATGTAGGTTGGGTTAGCGAAGCGTAACCCAACAAAAAGTTCCAAAAGCCTTTTGCGCCCTGCCGGGCTTTTTTCGGGATAGGGATTCGCTCCCTCCGTCCTCCCCGTCCCACGCGCTCGCCCCTTGAGCGCTTCGCGTCTAATCTCCCTCGGCTCGCGCGTCACTTCCTCCCTTAAGGTCGCTCACCCTATCCCTGGTTTGTCTTTAAAGACAAAGGCACATGAAG
>JACREV010000117.1 GCA_016218095.1 Deltaproteobacteria bacterium
CTTTCTGTAGAAAGGTTTCCCCCAAACCCCCTTCAAAGACTTTTAGTTCCGAGAAGGCCCCCCAAAAAGCTTCTCAGGGGGGCCTTCTCGGAAGAACTGAAAATTTTTGAAGAGAGTCTGAGAGAAACTTTTTATAAAAAGTTTCTCTCAGGAGCTTCCTCGCTATTTATTCCTTGGTATTTACCCCGATGAAGATCATCATCTTAGGTTGCGGCACATCGACCGGTGTGCCTGTCATAGGCTGTCACTGTCAGACCTGTTCATCCTCTAGTCCCCGGAACAAGCGTACGCGTTCGTCCATCCTCATTCAGGAGAATGGAAGGAACGTCCTCATCGACACCTCGACCGACCTCCGCGCGCAGGCGCTCGCAAGCGGCATAGAGCGCATCGACGCGGTCCTCTTTACGCACCCGCACGCCGACCACATCCACGGCATAGACGACTTAAGGGCCTTTAATACCGCTCAGCAGGGGCCTATTCCGTGCTACGGGAGCGACACCACCATCGGGCGCATACGCGTGATGTTCGATTACATCTTCAGGGAGGACTCGAGAGACGGCTGGAAACCGAACCTTACGACGACCGTCGTAGACGGGCCGTTCTCGATCTTCGGCATGGTGATAGCGCCGATAGAGGTCTCCCACGGCTCGGCGACGATATTCGGCTACAGGGTCGGGAAACTCGCGTATCTGACGGATTGCAGCGGCATACCTCCATCGTCCATCGAGAGGCTCAAAGGCGTGGAACTCCTCATCCTCGGGGCGTTGAGGCACAAACCCCATCCCACGCACTTCAGCATCGAGCAGGCTGTTCAAGCCTCAAGAATGATAAGCCCGAAAAAAACGATACTCACGCACCTCGGCCACAACCTCGACTACGAAAAGGACAACTCTCTCCTGCCTGAAGGCATCGAACTCGCCTACGACGGGCTCGTTGTCGGTCTGTAAATCTGTGAGCTAACGAGTGCGCCGTAAGACCCTTACCGAGATCCTCAGAGACCGTACATGGCCTTGTTTTCCCGAAGGTTGAAGTAACCCCTTATTATGCGGTATACGACCCAGACGCCGTCGGCGAGGATTATGAAGTAGCCGATGATGAGCAGGTAGGTGGCAAAGCCTATAATCCCTATTATGAGGCTCCCCCAGAAGGTCCTTATCTGCCACCTGAAGTGGGTTTCACACCATGTGCCCTTCACGTCTTTTCGTTTCAGGTAATTGACGATCACGGCGGCGATATAGGTCACGCCTATAAAAAGCCCTATGGCCTGGAGCGCGTAGACGAGGGTCGTTATCTTCCTCGCGTATTCGGCCTCATCCCGGCTTACGGGCCCCGTATCGAATGTGGTAGTCGCCTTGTGAGACATAGCCTCCCTCCTGAAAAGGATCCATATCAGGCCGGACTTTTTCCGCGCCCAAATAGATTATACACCCCAACCTGAGTGCCTTCCGGGGAGGGGCTTTTAAGGGAAGATTTGTCCTGATTGCGTTTGAAGAAGGAACGGATGGCCTGAGAGGAAACGGCGGCTCTCTACATGAACTCGTAGCCGCACCGCCTGCAGTAGCCCTTGCTGACGTTTGTCATGCCGCCGCAGAAAGGGCATTTCACGACATGACCCGGGTTGAGGACCAGCGCGTGGACTATCGCCGCCGGGAACGCGAGAGCCCCGTAGATCCACCACTTCACGAACGAGCGGCCCTGTCTTCCCGCCATGAACGCCGGTACAAGGCCGAGCCCCACGGCAACGATGATGATGTAAACGATAGTCATCTAAAAACCCTCCCCTGCCTCTTCGTTTTCGCCGGGCTCAAGTGACTTAAGCTCCGGGAGGCTCTTTCCCGATATCCCCTGCACGTCGCCGTACATGCGTAACGTGTTTGTAATGACCTTCTCTATCTGCTTCTCGCGCCTCGCCCAGTTCTTTATAGCGGACCTCTTCTCGGCGTCGAGGTCTTCCTTCATCGCCTTGAAGGCCTCCACTATCGCCTCTACCTTCTGCCTGAACTCGGTACCGGTAAGATAATTATATATCGATTCCATCTTCTCGTTCTTGCCGACCGCCGACAATCTCGAGAGCGCCACCTGTATGAGCGCGACCCTCAATGCCTCGGCGAGCGAGCCTGCGAGCGGTATCGCCGTCACCCATACGCCGTCTATCTGTGAAAAGGATGAGACGGACCTGGGCAGGGTCTCGGTCACTATCACGGCGGCCTCGGCCTTGACCTCGATCTGGTCCTCCTTGAGCTTCGTTATCCACTCGTCGTTCCATGCCTTTGTCCTCTTCGACTCCCAGGCGATGGAGCCGCAGTAGACGCCAGTCCTCGTGTAGACCTTCTGGAGTATGTCCGCACCTCTCATGCCCTTTGGCACCGGCTCGATGGAATCCACCGGGAACCGGGATTTGAGGAGGGATTCGAGGTCGAGCTCAAGCGCCTCGCCCTGGGCCTGTTGCGAACCCTGCTCGGACTTCCTTTTGAGCTCGTCTATCATCTTCTGCATGTCCGCGATCTTCCTTTCCTTCTCGAAGTCGCGTAGCCTGTGCTCCTCACTGAACATCTCAAGGGTAGAGAGCCGTATCTTTTCTCGCTCGGCGTCGATCTTCCGCGCGACATCGAGGTCGACGGTCTTTTTAGCCTCTTCGAGCTCCCGGGCCTGTTTTCTAAGCTCCAATTCCTTCCCCCGGGCCTCGGCGAGCAGTCTCGCCTTCTCGTCGTTTTCGTCCTGGAGGTTCTTCATCTCCACAAGGAGCTCTTCCTTCGCCTTCCTCGAAGCCGCCTCGACGAGCTTCGCCTTCTCAACGGCGAGCCTTTTGGCGAGGGATTCTTCGAGCGACCTCTTCGCCTCATCTACCTCGCGGGACTTGCCTGCGAGCGCGTCCTCTCTCTTCTTTAATTCCAGCTCGCGCGCCCTCGCCTTGTCCTCGAATTCTTTCCTTACACCCTCCTTTATCTGGCTGGAGAGCGTCTCGGTAAGGGGGATATCGCGAGAGCAGTACGGGCATTTTATGGTCTGGTCCGGCATCTTTTTCAAACCCTTGTATGATTTCGTGGATACTTAAGGATACCACGGAGGGGGGCCTTCGTTCACTTAAAAAAATCACCTCGTTATGCGCGTCCCCGCCTTGCCTTCAATAGCCGCCTCCACCGCCTCGGGCGAGGTGATTATCGCCTCTTTTCCGCCGGCCTCTATGAAGTTAAGAGCCGCCTGGACCTTCGGGCCCATGGAGCCGGGGGCGAACTCGCCTTTTTCAAGGTAGTAGCGAGCCTCATTTACGCTCATCCTCGGTATGCCCTTCTGTCCTGGTTTTCCGAAGTTCAGGTAGACCATATCGATTTGCGTAAGGTTAATGAACCTCTCGGCAAAGGTCTCTTTCGCGAGAATGGCCGTAGCAAGGTCTTTATCAATGACCGCGTCAACGCCCCGGAGTAACCCTTCTTCGTCCTCGACTACCGGCACGCCTCCTCCGCCCGCCGCTATTACAACGACGCCGGACTCCGCGAGCCTCTTTATTACGCCGGCCTCGACGATGCGCCTTGGGAGCGGCGAAGGCACGACCCTCCTGAACCCCCGTTGGCTGTCCTCCTTCATCACCCAGCCGCGCGTCGCGGTGAGCCTCTTCGCATCCTCCTCGGAATAAAAAGGCCCCACGGGCTTCTCCGGGTTTTTGAAGGCCGGGTCGTCGCGGTCCACGACGACCTGCGTAACTATCGTGACAACGTCCTTGATGTTATGTACCCTGTGCAGACGGTTATACAGGACCTGCTGGATTAGAAAGCCGATGCCGCCTTCGGAATCCGCGTCGCAGATGTAAAGGGGCATCGGAGGGGTGAGGGAGCTCGCGGACTCGTTCTGGATGAGGATGTTGCCTACGATGGGGCCGTTGCCGTGGGTGATGATGACGGAGCGCCCGGACTGTATAAGTTTCCCGATAAAGCCCGAGGCCCGCTCGATGTTGGAGTAGAGCTCCTCGATCGTGCCCGAGTCGCTCCGCCTTATGATGGTGTTGCCGCCGATGGAGACGATGACCTTTTCAGCCGCCGCCTGCCTTACTACGGAGAGCCTGGGCTCCATGTCTCACCTTGTAGAGAGAGTTATCCGAGTTTAACCGAGCCCTGTACGGAAACTCTGATATGTCATAGATCGCTGAAAGCTTTAACTTTGTTTTAGGCTGCTCAAAAAGCTCCAGATGCGAGGCGTCGAGGAGCGAGGCATGAGGCGTACTCTTTTGTACGCCGCAGTGACGAGCGACGATGACAACGAAGCAGATGGACTTTTGGAGCGCCTAAAACGACTCTATGTACTCCTCTGCCATGGCCGCGGCGATCGCGCCGTCGCCTACGGCCGTAGCGACCTGGAGGAGCGGCGTCGTCCGACAGTCTCCTGCGGCGAATATTCCGGGGATGGATGTCTCCATGCGCGCGTTCGTCTTTATGAAGCCGGACGGGTCCTTGTCGGCGTCGACGAAGTCTGTCGTGGGGTTTATGCCGACGAATATGAAAACGCCTTCGACCTCTATATCTTTTATTGCGGAGCCCTTGAGGTCCTCGACGACGGCCTTTGTTACGACGCCATTCTCGGCCTTTATTTCCTTGAGTACGTGGGAGCGGAGGAATTCGATATTCTGCGTCGCCTCGGCCTTCTCCATGTGCATCTTCTCGGCCCTGAACTTATCCCGCCTGTGGACGACGTAGACCTTGGAAGCGAGCCTGGAGAGGTAGACCGCCTCCTTTACGGCGGTGTCGCCGCCGCCGACGACCATGACGCGCTGGTTTCTGAAGAACGGGCCGTCGCATGTGGCGCAGTAGGAGACACCCTTGCCGGTGAGCTCTTTTTCTCCGGGCACGCCGAGCCTCCGGGGCTTTGCGCCGGTTGCCACTATCACGGCCTTGGCCCTGAGCTCCCCATCGGAAGTCTTCAACACCTTGACGTTCCCGTCAAGGGTGATATTCTCAACGTCCATGAAGCTGATCTTCAAGCCCAGCCCCCTGGCGTGCTCCTCGAACTTTTCCATCAGGCCCGCGCCGCTGATAGAGGGGAACCCCGGGTAGTTTTCTATCACGTCGCTTACGGCAATCTGCCCGCCGACCATCTGTTTCTCGATGAGTATGGTGTTCAGCCGCGCCCTCTGCGCGTATATGCCGGCAGTGAGGCCCGCGGGCCCTCCCCCGATGATCACAAGGTCGTACATCAGCGCCAAACCTCCTTAAGGAATCCTGATTATCCTAAACCAGTGAAGGGCCGAATTCAAGGCTTAAAAAATCTGGACTCGCCCTTTAGCTTTTTTACCGTGGACAGGTTCATGGGGTCGTCGCCCTCGGTCTTCTTCGGCGTCTCCAGGATGAGCGGGACTTTTGCCAACTTCGGGTGGTTGAGGAGGAGGGAGAAGCCTTCGAGCCCTATCTTGCCCTTTCCGATGTGCTCGTGACGGTCGAGGTGGGAGTTAAGGAGCCCCTTGGAGTCGTTCAGGTGGATGAGCCTCAAGTTTTTAAGCCCAATCTCTTTATTGACCGCCTTGATGAGCGATTCTATATCGCCGGGGGTCCTTATATCGTAGCCTGCCGCGAACCCGTGGCAGGTATCGTAACAGAGGCCGGTTTTGAGGCCGAAGGCGCTTGCGCCTTCGATTATGCGCCCGATATCGGGAAGAGAGCTCCCTATCCGCGCGCCGCCGCCCGCGGTGTTTTCCAAAAGGACCCGCGTCTTTTTGCCGAGCCCTTCAGCCGCCGTCTCCTTCAAGGCCGCGAGTATGCGCTTAAGCGCGAAGTCTCCGCCCATCTCGCCAGGGCTCCCGAGGTGGGTGACGAGATAGTCCGCCCCGAGCCTTTCAGCGGTTCCAAGCTCCTTTTTAAACAGAAAGACCGACTTATCGAAGTTGACGTCGTCCGGTGCGCAGAGGTTGATGAGGTACGTCGTGTGTATGGCGACGGGCCACAGGAGTGCCTCTTCCCTCTTTTCGCGGAAGAGGGCGGCATCGGCTTCAGGGACCGGGGACCACGCCCAAGCCCTCGGGTTCCTGCCGAATATCTGCATGGCGTCGCACCCGAGGCCTACTGCCCTTTCAACGGACCTCCAGAGACCCCCGGCTATGGAGGTATGTACCCCAAGCGGCATAGGTATCAACCCTCTTTTTCAGTGGATTTGGCGAGATAGAGACTAGGCCACCTCTAAAAATTAGGAATTTTTTCTGAGGTCAAGGAAGGGCGGAAATAAAAAGCGCAGCATATATGGTAATATGTGAGCATTTTTATTTCCGACCTGACGAAGAGATCAGGAAAAAGAACAATTTTTAGCCACTACTTCTTCGCCTTCGCGTCCATCTTCCTTCTGGCCGTCGAGGCTAGCACGCTCGGGATATTCTTTGACTTGGCGAGCTTGACGAGGTCCTTGTCATACATATGGTCGAGCATCTTGACCGAGATGGTAAGCGGGGTCTTGGGGTTGGTGATTATCCCGAGCTTGACGTTGTAGTTCTTCACCCATTCCTTGTTCCGCGCGACCTGCCGGAGCAGGTCTTCGGGCGTGCCTCTGGAGGATGTGAGCCGGAGCACCTCCTCCTCGGTTATCCTCGGGTTCTTCAAGACCGCCACGGCTATCAGCTTGTTCGAGTCCTTTATGAGGACCTCCCTCGCGGACTTGTTCCCGGATAGGGCGAGCTTTACCTTCTGGCCCATCGACAAACTGCCGACTAGTTTGTATATGTTCTGCTCGTCGACCTTTTTGTCCTCGACGAGCTCTTTCGGGACTGAGAGCTTTTCCGTGTCTTTCAAGCCCCTTTTCCCGGCCTCGGCCTCGACGACGGCCTTCGCCCGCGCGTCCTTCATCATGTCCTCTATGCCGCTTACGAGGAGGTACGGCGTGAGCGGGTTCTTCTTCAAGGAATCCAGGAGGAAGGGCTTTTCAAGGAACCTCTCCCTCTCTTCCGCGAGCACTCCGACTACCTCGTCAGGCCCGGTCTCGACGATCTCCTTAAGCGTCTCGTCGTCTGTCCACGGGTTCAAAAAACACATGGTCTGGACAGCCTCGTCTTCCCTGCGCGTCTCGGCTATCCTCCTTATGACGGCGGGGTCGAGCTTTTTTTCGAGCGCGTCGATGAGGAGGTGCGCGGGGTACTCATCGAAGCTTTTCCTCGCGCGCGACGACACATCCGGTTCCTTGTCGAACCCGAGGACAAACAGTACCGTCACCTCGTCCTCCGGGGAAAGCGGCTCTTCCGCGTACTCCCTTGAGGCGAGCCTGGCCTTAAGCTCCTTCGGAGCCGTTGGTGAAATGTACTTTAAAAGCGCCTGCCTGACCTTCATCCCTTAAGCCCCGCCCCTTCCCATTCAGTGCTTCTCATCGGGTTTTTCCGTCTTCGCGGCCGATATTATCTTCTGGCTCAAATACGTCGGGACCTCCTCGTAATGGGAGAACTCCATGGTGAATATGCCCCTGTCCGCCGTCATGGATTTCAAGTCAGTCGCATAGGTGATTACCTCCGACATCGGCACGAGCGCCTTTATCGTCTGAGACCCGGCCTTGGGCTCCGCGCCGAGGATCTTGCCGCGTCTCGCGTTTATGTCTCCTATGATGTCGCCGAGCTTCTCCTCCGGGACGCTTATCTCCATCCTGACTATCGGCTCGAGTATGACCGGGTGCGCCTGCTCCATCCCCTTCTTGAAGCCCATCGACGCGGCTATCTTGAAGGCCATTTCGGACGAGTCGACCGAGTGGTACGTCCCGTCGTAGAGCGTTACCCTCACGTCTACCACGGGGAAGCCGCAGAGGATGCCGCTATTCATCGCCTCCCGCACCCCCTTTTCAACGGCCGGGATGTACTGCCTCGGTATCGCCCCGCCTACTATGTTATCGACGAACTCGAACCCCTTGCCTCTGGAAAGAGGGCTTATGTCCAGCCACGTGTCCCCGTACTGGCCGCGCCCGCCGGACTGCTTCTTGTACTTGCCCTGCACCTTCACGTGCGAGCGGATCGTCTCCTTGTACGGGACCCTCGGGGTCTTCAACTCCACGTCACAGCCGTACTTCCTCTTGAGCTTCTCTATGGAGACCTCGAGGTGCACCTGCCCGACGCCCGACAAGAGGAACTCGTTCGTCTGCTCGTCCCTCTTGAACTCAATCGAGGGGTCCTCCTCCATGAGCCTCTGCATGGCAGAGGGGACCTTGTCCTCGTCGGCCTTCGTCTTCGGGTGTATGGCGTAGGAGAGCGTCGCCGGCACGGGAGGGAACGGCGGGAAGGCGACGGGGCTGCCCACGTCCGACAACGTGTCTCCGGTGAACGTGTCCTTGAGTTTGGCCGCCGCGACTATGTCTCCGGCCGAGGCCTTTGCCACTTCCCTTATCTTCTTGCCTTCGAGCAGATAGATATGGCTTATCTTCTCTTTCGAGTCCCTCGTGGAGTTAAGGACCGTGGAATCCGGGTGGAGCACCCCTGAGTAGACCCTGAAGAGCGAGAGCTTCCCGGTGTAGGGGTCTATCACCGTCTTGAAGACAAAGGCGGAGAACGGCGCGTTGTAGTCGGGCTCCCTTACCTCCTCATCCCCGGTCTTGGGGTTGGTGCCCTTCAGCACCCCCCTTATAGTACCCTTGTCCGGGGGCGCGGGAAGCGAGAGGTTTATCGCGTCCATCAGGAGGTTCACGCCCACGTTCTTCAAGGCCGATCCCATGTAGACCGGGATGAACCGGCGCGTAAGCACCCCTTCCCTCACGGCCTTCTTGAGCTCGTCTGCCGTGATCTCCTCGCCGTTAAGGTATTTCTCGGTAAGCGCGTCGTCGGCCTCGACGACGGACTCGACCATGGATTCCCTCATCCTCTCCGCGTCTTTCTTGAGCCCTGAGGGTATGTCCTTTACGTCGAACAAGCCTGAAGAATCGTCCTTGTAATAATAGGCCTTCATGGAGAGAAGGTCGGCCACGCCCTTGAAGGAGTCTCCCTCGCCTATCGGCAACTGCATCGGCACGCCCTTGACCTTCAAGACCCTCTCCATGTCGTCTACGGCGCGGAGGAAGCTCGCCCTCTCCCGGTCCATCTTGTTGACAAATGCGATCCTGCAGACCTCGAACTCGTCGGCGAACTCCCATATCTTCTCGGTCTGGACCTTGACGCCCGATATGGCCGAAAGTATCACGACCGCGCCGCCCGCGACGCGCAGAGAATCCCTCGTCTCTGTCAGGAAGTCCGGGTATCCGGGGGTGTCGATGACGTTCACCCGGCACCCTCCCCAGTCGTAGTGGTGGACAGCCGCCGAGATGGTTATCTTTCTTTTGTGCTCTTCGGGTTCGTAATCGAGGATGGATGTGTCGTCGTCAACGCGGCCGAGCTTGTCGGTCGCCTTTGCGTTAAAGAGGATCGCCTCTGAGAGGGTGGTCTTGCCCGCGCCGCCGTGGGCTATTACCGAGATGTTACGTTTCTTGTCCAGGGGAATTTCCAAGCGAGCCTCCTTTTTGAAAAGTTAGCGTGCCCTCTTCTCCCGTTCAAGAATGCAATAAATGACTTTATACTTCGTTGCGCTCCTCGGAAAATCCTCGACGTACGCACCAAGTACGCCTGCGGTTTTCCTCGTCGTGCGCCTCGTCTAAAACCATTTCTTGCATTCTTATTGATTTGATTTTATCTAAAAATCATTTCCCTTTTTTGAAAAGCTTCGGTAACGTCCTTCTAAATAGTATCCCCAGGAACTTGTTAACAGGGTTCGCCCTGTCGAGCCCCTGTATTATCGGCTTGTTCCTGAAGCCGAGCTCTATAAGGAGCCTGTTCATATCCTCGTGCTGAGGGTCGAATTTGAGCCCCTTCAGGAAGACCTTTATCGCGCCCTTCTTGTTCCCGGCGGCGAGGTAGACCTTGCCGAGGTTCATGTAGAACTCGGCCTTGAAGAACTCCTTTTTTATGGCGCGGGTGCATAGCTCCAACCCCAGACCTATCTCGCCGCCGCGGACGGCCTTGCACATGCCGAAGTAGGACATGTAGTCGGCGTTGTCCTTGTCTTCCTTGTACGCCTTCTCGAAGGCCCTTAACGCCTTGTCGATGTTGTCTTCTCTAAGGAACCGCTTTCCCGCAAGGAACTGCTCGCGCGCGCTTTCGGACATTTACCTCTTCCCCTCGTATATTATCTTAAGCCCCTTCAAAGTCAGGAACTCGTCCGGCTCGGTCACGTATCTCGAGTGTCCCGCCACAAGGCGCGCAAGCCCGCCGGTGGCTATGACCCTCGGGCTCGTCCCGGCCTCCCTGATCATGCGCTCGATTATCTCGTCCACAAGCCCGACAAAGCCCCAGAATAGCCCCGACCTTATGGCGTCGACGGTGTTCCTCCCTATGACGGAGGGGGGCCTTCCCGCCTCGACCTTCGGGAGCTTAGCTGTCCTCGTGTGCAGCGCTTCAGCCGAGATATTTATCCCAGGCGCTATCGCCCCCCCGGAGTATACGCCCTCGGGGGAGACATAGTCGAAGGTCACGGCGGTCCCGAAGTCGACTATGATGAGCGCTGACCTGTGAATCGTGTAAGCCGCGACCGCGTTCACTATCCTGTCCGCGCCTGCCTCAAGCGGGTTATCTATATCGATCTTGATGGGGGTTCTGGCGTCCTCGCCGACGAAGAGGAGTTTAAGCCCGAGATATTTTTTTATCCCGTCTGATACCGCCCCGTTCAGTTCAGGGACGACCGAGCAGGCGATAGCGCCGGTGAGCGCCTTTTTATCCATCCCCGAAGCGCCGAGGAGGTTAAGCAAGAGCACCCCTATCTCGTCGGAGGTCTTGTTTTTCTCAGAGCCTATCCGCCAATGGGCCTTGAGCGTCTCACCGTCGAAGACCCCGGCGACGATGTTCGTATTTCCGATGTCTATTGCGAGGAGCATCAGGATTCGGTCAATCGATCGGATTTTTTTGGATTTTTAACAACCGGCTACACCGCCGCCTCGACGTCCCCGGAGATGACGCGCTCGACCGTGCCGGAAGGCGTCCTTACGAGGAGCGCGCCGTCTTTGTCCACCCCGGCGCAGATGCCCTCCAGGACCCGGTCAAAGGAGGTTACGCGCACCCGAGTGCCCTCTGAGTCAAACCAGCCCCTCCAGGCATCGAGCACGGCCTGAAAACCCTTATCCAAGTATATCTTATACCACAGCTCGATGCTTGAATAAAGGCGGCTGGCGAACTCCGCCCTCTCTATCTCGACCCCGGTCTCCTCAAAGAGGGACGTCGCTGTCTCCCGGATGACCGGAGGAAACTCCTTTTTCCGCATGTTCAGGTTGACCCCGACGCCGCCTACGACGAAGTGAACCCTATCGGATTCCGAGTCCATCTCAAGGAGTATCCCGGCGGCCTTTTTTCCGTTTATCAGTATGTCGTTAGGCCACTTGACCGTTGGCCGCTTGCCGGAGGACTTGGCGACCGTCTCGGCAACGGCTATCGCCATTACGAAGGTCAGTTCGTGCGCCTCCCGCGGGGCGATAGGCGGCCTTAATATCACGGAGGTATAGAGGTTGACGCCGCCTGGCGACTCCCATCTCCTCCCGAGCCTCCCCTTGCCCTTTTCCTGGGCGTCTGCGATTACGGCGGTCCCCTCGCCCTCGCCCTTCAACCCGAGCTCAAAGGCCCGTCTGTTCGTGGAGTCGGTCCTTTCGAAAAAAAAGACCTTTTTCCCGACGAACCCTGTGGAGATACCTGATGCCACCTCTATGTCGTTAAACG
Source organism: Deltaproteobacteria bacterium (assembly GCA_016218095.1). Classification (GTDB taxonomy): domain Bacteria; phylum Desulfobacterota; class GWC2-55-46; order GWC2-55-46; family GWC2-55-46; genus GWB2-55-19. Next base: position 11,675 of record JACREV010000117.1, read on the forward strand.
GGTACGGCGGTATGAGCCTGTACCCCTTCGCGGTAACAGAGTCGATATTATAGCCGGATTTTTTTAGCGCGTTTATGTGCTTCCATACGGCTGTCCGGGATACCCCGAGCCCTCTACTTAGGGCCTCTCCGGAGACGAACGACCCCGCCCCTTTAAGGAGCCGCACTATCTCGGCCTCTACCGCCCCCTTAGGGCGCATGGACCACTTCCAGGCTTATATCGACCCCCCTGGCCGAGTGCGTGAGAGCGCCGACGGAGATGAAATCTATGCCCGTTCCCGCTATAGCGCCGATGTTGTCGATCGTCACGCCGCCCGAGGCCTCCACGAGCGCCCTGTTGTCTATTATCCTCAACGCCTTACGGATCTTCGCTATCCCCATGTTGTCGAGCATTATGATGTCGGCGCCGGCCTCTACCGCTTCGCGCACCTCTTTCTCGTCCGTCACCTCGACCTCGACGAGGAGCCCATCCCTGTACTTCCTGTTCACCTTCTATACCGCGTTCCTTATCGAACCCGCGGCCTTTATATGGTTGTCCTTTATGAGCACGCAGTCGAAGAGGCCGAACCTGTGGTTGTACCCGCCCCCGGCCTTGACCGCGTACTTTTCAAGCAA
>JACREV010000118.1 GCA_016218095.1 Deltaproteobacteria bacterium
GTCGGGAAGGTGTAGTTCTCAAGCACCCCGTCGGCGAGGAGCCGGTTCGGGAGATAGATGTAGTCGTTCTCCCTCGTAAGGAGCCGCGTAGTCCTCCATGTGACCTCCATGACCTGGCCTTCCTTGTCGGATACGCGGACCCAGTCGCCCTTCGCCACTATCCTCTCCATGTTTATCCATATCCCTGTAAAGAGGTTCTTTATGGTGTCCTGGAGGGAGAGGGCCACTATACCCGTAAGCACCGCGGAGGTCGTAAGGAGCGGGACGAGGTTTATGCCGAGGAGCCTGTTCAAAAGGAACATCGCGCCGGCGGAATATAAGACGAGCGAGACGATGGTGCGAAGGAGCGGCGTTACCGTGTGCCTATGGAGGAGGCGGAGCGGCGCGTCGGCTATGAGCCACTTAAGGAGCGCAACGGAGCCTAAGGTGGCAAAGAGGACGAAGACCTGCCGGAGGCCCTCGGCTATGGGCTGGGTCGAGAACTCTCCCCCGAAGAAGATGTGCCCGGCCTTTGCCGCGCCCGCTATGGCGTAGAGGACGAAGGCGAAGATGAGCGGGGAAAAAAGGTTTCTTTTATTATCGTGATGGGCCGTTTTCATGCGTCCACCACTATTAACACAAATAAATCTGTTTTTGAATGATTAAAGGAGGGTTGTTTGAAGGGGTTAAAACGCGAAAGGGCCGGAACGCTTAAGCGTCCGGCCCCTCCAAAGGGCTTATCCCCCCCGCCGTGAGGGGTTTGTCTCAACCCTCTTTAACAAGACAGCCGCTTCCCTCTTCTTCAGGAAGCGATAGAGCATATACGACCCCGCCAGGGCGAGCGCGACGGCAAGGGCCTGAAAGACGCCGGAGAGATACCCCCTGTAGACGTCGAGCCCTTCACCCGCGAAGTACCCGAGGGCCGCGAAAGACGCGGCCCAGAGGACGCCGCCCGTCACGTTGTAGAAGAGGAACTTCGGGTAGTCCATCTTCATGGCCCCCGCAACGAGCGGCGCAAAGGCCCGGAGCACGGAGGTGAACCTGCCTATGAAGACGGCCTTTCCGCCGTGCCTTTCCATGAACCTCCTGGAGAGCGCGACGCGTCCCTTCGTTATCCTCAATCGCTCTGCGTACCTCTCGAATATCCCTTCTCCGTACCTGGAACCCAAAAAGTAACCGGCCGTATCCCCGAGGACCGCCCCGATCGAGGCGACGGCGACGACGTCCGTCAGGTCGAGCGCGCCCCTGGAGGCCGCAACACCCGCGGCTATGACCATCGATTCGCCGGGTATGAATATGCCAAGGAGGAGCGCGGCCTCAAAAAAGGTCATAAGGAACAGGGCATATATGCCCCAGTCGCTCATGATAGAAAGGAGGGTTTCGACTAATTTTTCTTCCATCTCTCCCACCCTTTCCGTTTACCGGGGCCTTTAAACCCCTGTCCCTTATGACTCTTGTTTTTTATATCCGCACAAGTACTATTATCAAGAACCGTGCCATCAGGCATCGATTGAGCCAATATATTGAATTTCAAGGGATATTGTTCTAACAGGCGATAGCGGCGTCTTCAAGTCCCTTTTTCAAACATGAAACAACCGGCGTCCACGAGAGGCGTTTTTTCGGGAATCGTTTGAAATAGCGGCGGTTTTCACTTCTGAAACGCATTTCAGGAATGAAACAACGGGAAGGCGTGTGGGTAGAGGGCATATCCCTCTTTGTGAAAAGAACATATCGAACTCGTACAATAAAAAAAGGCGGCTGAAAATCAGCCGCCTTTTTTTCGTATAAAGAGCCGCTACAGCAGTTGGGTCTTCTTTATCACTTCCGCCCTCTCGTCATCCGAGATGAATGAGTCGCTCTCGGGATATAAGATGTGCTCCTCCTTCATGTTGTGGTCGGCGAGGATGTTCATGAGCATTGTCCTGGCCTCTGTTACAGCCGCAGCGTTCCGGGAGGCCGTGTTGTCCTCGATCTTCTCAAGCAGTTCCTTTATATCCTTGTGCTCCATCTTCATGACGAAGGTCGGGCCGGCGTCTATCATGCCGGTCTTTTCCTCGAAGAGCGGGAAGAGTATCTCCTCCTCCGCCTTTATGTGGCGCGTAAGCCCGAGCCTGAACTCGCGGAAATCCGAGAGGGCTTCGTCCCACTTTGCGCCAGAGGAGGCGTCCTCGAACCTCTCGTATATGGCGTCGAGCCTCCTGTGGTCGGTCTGGAAGTAGTCGGTCACCGACCTCTCCGGGTCAGCCTCTTTACGTCTCGCTATCTCGACCCTCCACTTTTCCGGCCCCTGCTCGAGCGGCCACCACTCGTACTCGCCCGCGTGCTCGTTCTGGAACTGGTAGAGGAGCGGCTTGGGCTCGTGGTCGTTCACCAGCACGAACGATTCGCCCGGGTTAAGACCCTTGAAGGTGTTGAATATCATCGGGTGCCTCTCCTTCGGGGCCATCTCCCTCACATCGAGTATCTTATCCATTCAATGTTCCTCCTTGAAGATTTTCAGTGTTCGCAGTATTGCCTCGTTGACCCTTATTTTGCGCAATCCTCAGCCAAATGAACATGATAAAAATCAACAGGAGGGCTGTTTCTCCATGCCCTCCCGGGATACCTTCGAATGTCTGACGGCTATTGCGGTGCGATCGGCGGGGCCGGACGGCTCAATATCTGCCTTATCGAGTCGAGGAAGTCTTTTCTGGTGAACGGCTTTTTAAGGACACTCGCGCCCTTGCAGAAGAACTCGAGCGTCTCCCCCTCGCCGTAGAGGTCGCCGGTGATGAAGAGGAACCTTCCATCGAGATCGGCCCTCTCCCTGGCCACCTTCCTGTAGAAGTCGATGCCGTCGAGCTTCGGCATGTTTACGTCGAGGACCACGAGGTCGTAGCCGGCCTTGTTTATCATGGAGAGCGCCTCGAGGCCGTCGGAGGCGGTGTCGACCTGATAGCCCTCGATCGAGAGGAGCTCGGAGCAGACGTCCCTTACGAGCTGTTCGTCGTCGACGAGGAGGATTCTTTTGGATGTAGCTGGCATGCTTAAGGCCCCTCTTGGCTGGTTGGGACTACTCACCATAGAATAGCATTTCAAGCGGACTTTTACAATATGGAGCAGGCCGCAATGACGGGCATTGATGCTAAAAAGAGACCGCGAACGCCGTAAGCCGCTCGGTCGCCCTTATGCCCCTTGTCTCGTCCTTTTCCACAAAGACCATTGTCCCGGCCTTCACCTCGACCTCTTTGGACTCTACCGTCATGACGCCTTTGCCGCTCATGAAATAGAATACGCCCCTGCCGCTCACATGCGGCTTTATCTCCTGGCCGGGCTCCATGCAGATAAGCGGCACCTTGTAGTCGGGCTTTATGCGGAGTATCCGCGGCGCGAACTCCGCGGCGAAACCGATCTTTTCATTTACGTCGATGACTTCCATGTGGGGCCTCCTTGTATTCGCTGGGTTGAAGGCTACCTCTAAAAATTAGGAATTTTTTCTAAGGTCAAGGAAGGGCGGAAATAAAAAGCGCAGCATATATGGGAATATGTGATCATTTTTATTTCCGACCTGACACAGAGATTAGGAAAAATAACAATTTTTAGAGATAGCCTGAATGTACTTCTCTACCATATAACCGGACAGGTTCCAACAGGAAATTACAAACGTATCCGGTGTTTTCACACCCCGCCGCATCGGGGGCTCTTGACTTCATCGCGATACCCGCCTTCTCTCAGGCATTTAAGGGCTGAGAGAGGGCCGCCGCACGCGGTTTCGCGCTCCTGCCTGCACCCCCATTTACAAACCTTCGCTAAATCATTGACTCCGTGCCCATAAAAAGGATAGAATTTTGTTTATGTTTTTGAGGACGCTCGCCATCTGGGCGCTGGGACTGCCCTTAACGGCCTTCATTTTCCTCGCCATAATCGCCACTTTCGCATTTGACAGGAGCGGCCGCGCGATACACGCCATAGTCTCGTTCTGGTCGAGGCTCATACTCCTCATTTCAGGCGTCAGCGTCCATGTCGAGGGCATGGAAAATATCCCGAGGGGGAGGGCCGTAGTCTTCCTCTCCAACCACCAGGGGGCCTTCGACATACCGGTTTTGCAGGGCTTTATCCCTGTCCAGTTCAGGTGGGTCGCGAAGAAGAGCCTCTTCAGGGTACCCCTCATAGGCTGGTCGATGAGTCTCGCCGGGTACATCGCCATAGACAGGGACAACGCCGCCGAGGCCTTGAGGTCCATGGAGGCGGCGGCCTGGAGGATAAGGAAAGGGACTTCGGTCCTCATATTCCCCGAGGGGACGAGGTCGGAGACCGGGAAGCTCCTCCCCTTCAAGAGGGGCGGCTTCATGCTTGCGGCAAAGAGCGGGGTGCCGATCGTCCCGATCGCGGTCAGCGGGACGAACGTCGTCATGAGGCGCGGAGGGTTCTCGGTAAGGCCCGCCTCTGTCAGGGTCCGCTTCGGACGCCCCATAGAGACCGAGGGCGCGGAGGACAAGTACCTGAGGAACAGGACAAAAGAGGCCATAGAGGCCCTTTACACGGATATACAAGGGGTTTAAAGAGGAATTGGATACTGAGACCACAGCAACAGCCGTCCGCCCGTCATTGAAGCTCATACCGCTCGGCGGCCTCGGGGAGATAGGGCTTAACATGATGCTCATCGAGTACGGCGACACGATCGTCGTCGTCGACTGCGGGCTCATGTTCCCCGAGGACTACATGCTCGGGATCGACCTCGTCATCCCGGATATCTCTTATTTAAGAAAGAACCGCGACAAGGTAAAGGCGTTCGTCATAACCCACGGGCACGAGGACCACACCGGGGCGTTGCCCTTCGTCCTCCGGGAGATAAACGCGCCGATCTACGCTACAGCCCTGACCATCGGGCTCATCGAAGAAAAACTCGCCGAGCACGGCCTGCTCGAGGCGACCACGTTCGAGACGGTAAGGCCGCGCGACGTAGTCTCCATAGGCCCCTTCGACATAGAGTTCATAAGGGTATCCCACTCGATCGTCGACGGCTGCGGGCTTGCGATAAAGACGCCGCTCGGCGTCGTCGTCCATACCGGGGACTTCAAGATGGACCAGACCCCGGTAGACGGCGAGGTCATGGACTACGCGAGGTTCGCCGAGTACGGCGAGTCCGGGGTCCTATGCTTCATGTCGGACTCGACGAACGTCGAAAAAGAAGGCTACACCTTATCCGAAAGGGAGATAGGCTACAACCTCGAGGAGATATTCAGGAAGTGCGAGGGCAGGATCATCGTCGCCGCCTTCTCGTCGAACATCCACAGGGTCCAGCAGGTGATAGACGCCGCGGCCAAGCACGGCAAAAAGGTCGCGCTGAACGGCAAATCCATGGCCGCAAACTTCAGGATAGCCCGCACGCTCGGGTACCTGAAGGCCCCGGACGGCATCATAGTGGACCTGAAGGAGATAGACTCTCTCCCGCACGACAAGGTCGTGCTGCTGACGACCGGCTCCCAGGGGGAGCCCATGAGCGCGCTGACGCGCATGGCGATGGACAACCACAAGCAGTTGAAGGTGGAAAAGGGCGACACCGTAATACTCTCCTCCAAGTTCATCCCCGGCCACGAGAAGGCGATAACGACGATGATGAACCACCTCTACCGGAGGGGCGCGGACGTCATCTACGAGAAGGTCTCCGAGATACACGTCTCCGGGCACGCGTCCAAGGAAGAGCTGAAGATCATGCTCAACATAGTAAAGCCCAGGCACTTCATGCCCGTGCACGGCGAGTACAGGCACCTCGTCCTCCACACGAGGCTCGCGGCCAAGGTCGGCATCCCGCCCGAGAACATCATACTCGCCGAGGATGGCGACGTCGTCGAGTTCACGGAAGCCGGGTTCTCGATAAAAGACAAGGTCGAGCACGGCAGGGTATTCGTCGACGGCAAGGGCGTTGGAGACGTCCGCGCGATGGTATTGAAGGACAGGTCGCACCTCTCGCAGGACGGGCTGGTGCTCGCCATCATCGCGTTGAACTCCACGACGGGCGAGCCGGTATACGGCCCCGAGATAGTAACGAGGGGGCTCATATTCGAGGAAGAGAGCGCAGAGCTGCTCGAAGCCGCGAAGGCCATCGTCATCGAGACGCTCTCCGCCGCGAATGTGGAGGTAAAGACCGAACAGCTCGAGGTGAAGGAGGAGATCAGGCGGGCATTGAGGAGGTTCTTTAATAAGAAGCTTGAGAGGCGGCCTGTGATTCTTCCCGTTATAATAGAGATTTGATTTTTTCGAACGCAATAAGTGCCTTAAAACTATTAAAGCCTTAAAGCTGTCATTGCGAGCGAAGCGAAGCAATCTCATCTGATATGTCACCCCTTGAGATTGCTTCGTCGCGAATGCGCTCGGCGCGCGGCCAAAGCCAAATCGATGTCTGTAGACTTTTCTGGGCACAGCCGTTTGATACCGATTTGCCGGTCCGGCGAGGACCGCTCCTCGCAATGACGATTAATTCAACTACACGAATTATAAGGTTCAGGTTGCAAAACCCGCAAAATCTTTTTTGTTTTTCAAAAATCCCCAGGCATGGGGTGAGCGAGCCGAGGAAGTAAAAAGGCGCGAAGCTTACTCAGGGGCGAGCGAATGGGAGGGGGAGGGCGTAGCGAGAAGCCCCATGCCGAAAAAAAGCCCGGCAGGGCGCAAAAGGCTTTTACCATAAATTTGAATTGCCCATACAAGCGCATAAATCGCAAACCTGAACCCTCGTCAAATATGATATAATCTCTTCAAAATTCCCCGAAGTCTCTCAAAGACACTTCTATGTCAAACCCTAAATCAAAAGTCTTCTTCGCCGACCTCCGCGCAGGCTCCAGGCGAAACCTCTTCGACAAGATCGGCGAGCTCCTTGCCCTCGCCGGGGCCTCCGAGCGTTTCAGGAAAGGCCACCTCGTAGCGGTCAAACTCCACTTCGGCGAGAAGGGCAACTCCTCCTACATAAGGCCGGTCTTCGTGAAGAGGGCCGTTGAGGCCGTAAAGAAGACAGGGGCGCTCCCGTTCCTGACCGACACGAACACGCTCTACGTCGGGACAAGGGGCGATACCGTCAATCACCTCACGACCGCGATCGAAAACGGGTTCGCCTACCCGGTCGCAGGCGCCCCGCTCGTCATAGCCGACGGCCTCAGGGGGGAATTGTTCACAGAGGTCAAGGTCGGCGGCAGGTTCTTTGAGAGCGTAAAGATAGCCTCGATGATAGCCTCCTCTAACGGGCTCCTTGCGCTTACCCATTTCAAGTGCCACGAGATGACGGGCTTCGGCGGGGCCCTGAAAAATATCGGCATGGGGTGCGCCAGCCGTGAGGGCAAGCTCTCCCAGCACTCGAACCTCTCCCCCCTTGTCGACCCCACCGGGTGCACCGCCTGCGGCGAGTGCTCGCTCGCATGCCCCGTCGACGCCATAGACATCGGGAACGTCGCCGTCATAAACGAGAGCCTCTGCATCGGGTGCGGCCACTGCATCGCCGCGTGCCCCGAAGGTACGATCAACATACGGTGGGACGAGACCGCGTCGAACCTCCAGGGGAAGATGGCGGAGTACGCCAGGGGCGCGCTCGTCGGCAAAGAGGACCGCTCCCTTTTCGTGAATTTCATAACCGACGTCTCGCCCGAGTGCGACTGCTACGGACATAACGACGCTCCCATAGTGCCTGATATCGGCATACTCGCATCCCATGACCCCGTAGCCATAGACCAGGCCTCGGCAGACCTCGTGAACGCCGAGGCAGGCATAAAAGACTCGGCGCTGAAGACCGGCCATGAGCGCGGGGGCGACAAGTTCAGGGGGGTGCACCCCTCGGTAGACTGGGAGGTCCAGCTGGACGCGGCGGAGTCCCTCGGGCTCGGCGGAAGGCTGTATGAACTTGTCAGGATATGATATCATCAGGTTGATTTTATCCCTCTTTAAGGACGGAAAAGATGGCGGTAAAGAAGATAGGCGAGCTACTAGTCGAATCCGGCCTCATCTCCCCTGAACAGCTCGAGGAGGCGCTCAAGGAATCCCAGGCAGGCAAGGGCTTGAGGGTA
>JACREV010000120.1 GCA_016218095.1 Deltaproteobacteria bacterium
ATGACGCCCTTCCATCCGAGGAAGGCCCCTATCATGGCGAGGAGCTTTATGTCGCCCCCGCCCATGCCGTCGTGGCCGGTAAGGAGGAGGTAGGCCGCGGCTATGCCGAAGAGTATGCCGCCGCCGAAGGCCGCGCCTATGAGCGCGTCGGCCATGCCGACGGGCATTACCCACGATATCGCGAGCCCAATGACTATGCCGGGGAGGCTGATGACATCCGGGATTATCTGGTGCTTAAGGTCGATGAACGTGACGACGATGAGCGCGGAGACAAAGGCGAAGTAGACGAAGAGTGTGATGCCGTATCCGAACCTGACGGCGAGGAGCACGGCGAAAATGGCGGTCAGGGCCTCGACGAGCGGGTATTTGATAGAGAGCGGCGCACCGCAACACGCGGCCCTGCCCCTCAAAACGAACCAGCCGATTATGGGTATATTATAATAGAAAGGGATATTCGCGCCGCAAGCGGGACACCTCGACGGCGGAGAGACGACGGAGACCTTCTCCGGGAGGCGGCAGATGCAGACGTTCAGGAAGCTCCCTACAACGGCCCCGAACAGAAAAGGCAGGATATAGAGAGCGTCAGGCATCAAAAATACCTGCTACCATGGAACCTTCTTCACATGGTCTCCGGCAGAAAACTCTTCCTCTTCCTCTCGACCACGGCGATTATGTCTGAGGCCTGCTTCACCGCGTCCTTCGAGTCCTTCTCGGTTATGACGTCCGCGGGTATGCCGCCGGGTATGGCGTCCGGGAACCGGGAGGTCTTGTAGTAGATGTCGAGGCTCGTCGAGGTCCCTATGAAAGACCTGAACTCCTCCTCGTAGGTCATGGCGCGGTCGATGAGCTCTACGACCGAGCGCGTCTCTCTGGCGTCCTCGCCGTTAAAGAAGAGGAACGCGCGTAGCGACTTCGCCGCGCTCTGCTGCGCCCAGAAACAGGCCGGGGCGAAAAACCCGCCCTGCTGGTTCCATTCGGCGGCGCGCAGGTCGTACTCCGCCTGCCTCAACCACCTGTCAGCCTCTTTTGCGAAAAGCCCCACGCCGGCCTCCTGTTTTTAAAAAGGTTAAAGATACTGGATTCCCGCTTAAAGCGTGCGGGAATGACGGTTGAGCTGATCACCCAAAACCCAGAGGGGACGGTGTTCAAGTCCTGTAAGCCGAGTTTATCTTAACATACTCGTAAGAGAGGTCGGTTGTCCAGAGTTTTGAGGCGCCCTTGCCTGATTTAAGGTTTATCTCGACCGACACGTCCCTGGTCTTTATGGCGTCGGCCGCTTCGGTTTCCTTGCCTGTGTCGAGGCCGTTCCTTACGACCTCGACCCCGTTGAACGCTATTCTGACCTTTTCCTCTTTCAACGCTATCCCGGCCCTGCCGAGCGCCGCGAGTATCCTCCCCCAGTTAGGGTCGCCCCCGAAGAAGGCTGTCTTGACGAGCATGGATTCAGCCACTGTCTTCGCGCCCTTTTTAGCGTCTTTATCCGAGGCCGCGCCTTTTACGCTTATTTCCAGAAAGCGCGTCGCGCCCTCGCCGTCTCTCACTATCATCTGCGCGAGCGTAATCGAGACCTCAGAGAGGGCCTTCACAAAAGCCCTGTAGCCGGGTGTGCCGTCTTTTATCTCAACGCCGCTTGCTCCGTTTGCGAATATCATCGAGGTGTCGTTCGTGGAGGTGTCGTTGTCTACGAGGATGGAGTTGAAGGAGGCGTCTACCGCGATTTTCAGCGCCTTTTTTAAAACTGAGGTTTTGATCTTCGCGTCTGTCAAAAAATAAGAGAGGAGCGTTGCCATGTTCGGGCATATCATGCCCGCGCCCTTGGCGATGCCGCCGATGGTTACGGTCTTCGACCCTATCCTTATCTCTTTTACGGCCGCTTTCGGGAATGCGTCGGTCGTCATTATGGCTTCAGTCGCAGGGGCGAGGCCATCGTAGCTCAGGCCTTTTATGAGAGCGGGGACCGCGGCCTCTACCTTCTCGTAAGGCAGGGGCACGCCGATGACGCCTGTGGATGAAACGAGTATCTCGCCTTCTTTAAGGCCGAGGGCGCGCTCTATGTACGAGGTCATCGCGAGCGCCGCCTTCATGCCGTTTTTCCCGGTGCAGGCGTTGGCGTTCCCGCTGTTTACGACGACCCCCCTTGAGACACCCTTTTTTATCCTCTCGATGCCGAGGATGACCGGCGCGGCCTTGACCTTGTTGGTGGTGAACAGCGCGGCGGATGAGGCGGGGAGATCGCTCAATATCAGCGCCAGGTCCTTCCTGCCGTTCTTCTTGATACCCGCAACTACCCCGGATGCCTTGAAGCCCGGGACGATGAATTCAGGGAGCTTGTAGTCAGCCGGACCGCCCCCATTCCCGCCATCTCTTTTGAAGTCCATCTAAAGTCCTTGATCAGAAAATTCTCTGCAGTTTGCTACGTGGTTGCTTTATAAACCCCTCCCCTTGACAAGGGGAGGCGGGGAGGGGTGGTTTAAAATGAAGAACGACCTCCCCTAGCCCCTCCTTGGTAAGGAGGGGAACTGAACTCTATAGTTTGTACGCCGGAGTTAAGCCTCGAAACTTTAATTTATGCCTGCTGGCTTATTTTGCCCCGCAACAGCGCTTATATTTCAGCCCGCTCCCGCACGGGCACGGGTCGTTCCTGCCGATTTTATCGCCGTGGCGGGTGACGGGGGCCTCTTTCTGCTCTTCATCCGTCTCCTCCTCGCCCCTGCTGTATTTAAGGCGCTCAGGCTTCGGCCTCCTCTCGGGCTCTGCGGCGGGCCTTGCGGCGGCAGGGGTGTTGGCCGCTGCCGCGGGAACGGTCTCTTCCTCCCTTTCCCTTATCTGGACCTTATATAACCTCTCGGCAACCTCTGTCTTGAACCTTAAGATCATCTCCACGAAGAGGTCGAAACCCTCCTTCTTGTACTCCTGGAGCGGGTTCTTCTGGCCGTATCCGCGCAGGCCTATGCCGCCCTTAAGGTGGTCCATTGAAAGGAGGTGGTCCTTCCAGAGGGTGTCGAGCGTATGGAGCATTATGACTTTTTCGAAGGAGGCGAACGGCGCGTCCCCAACGAGAGCGACCTTCTCTTCATAGGCCTTGAAGACATGGTCGGTGACGACGGAGGCAAGCGCGTCCCTGCCGACGGATTCGATATCGCGCGCCGTTGTCTGGACCCCGAACTGCTGATGGAGCCCGTCGAGCAAGGGCTTCAGGTCCCGGTCCTCAGGGTGCGACTTCTCGTCTATGTGGGTGTTGATTATGCTCTCGGAGACCTCCTGGGTGAACTCCTTCACCATGTCCCGCAAGCCCGCCTCGGAGAGTATCTGCTTCCTGTAGCCGTAGACGACCTCCCTCTGCTGGTTCATAACGTCGTCGTACTCAAGCAAGTGCTTCCTTATGTCGAAGTTGTGCGCCTCCACCTTCTTCTGGGCGTTCTCGATGGCCCTTGATACGAGCCCGTGCTCGATCGGCACGTCCTCTTCCATGCCGATCTTGCTCATGATCGAGGCTATCCTGTCGCTCCCAAAAATGCGCAAGAGGTCGTCTTCGAGCGAGAGATAGAACCGGGAAGAGCCAGGGTCTCCCTGACGGCCCGCGCGGCCTCTGAGCTGGTTGTCTATGCGGCGGGACTCGTGCCTCTCGGTGCCTATGATGTGGAGGCCCCCCAATGAGAGGACCTTCTGCTTTTCCTCTTCGCAGAGCACCCTCGCCTTTGCGAGAGCGTCTTTATACTCATCGGTCGCATCGTCCTTGCCCGCGCGCGAGGCGGCGAGGTACTCGGGGTTGCCGCCGAGGAGGATGTCGGTGCCCCTGCCGGCCATGTTCGTCGAGATGGTGACGGATTTGAGTCTGCCCGCCTGCGCGACTATCTCGGCCTCCCTCTCGTGGGCCTTGGCGTTGAGGACATGGTGCGCGACGTTATGGCTGGCAAGGAGCTTGGAGAGCTTTTCGGAGTCGTCGATGGAGATGGTCCCGACGAGGCAGGGCCTCCCCTTTTTGTTCCACTCCTCTATTTCCTTTACGACGGCCCTGAATTTTTCCTTCTTCGTCTTGTAGACGAGGTCGGTGTTGTCGGTCCTCTCAAGCGGCTTGTTCGTCGGTATTATCATGACCTCGAGGTTGTATATCGAGTGGAACTCGGAAGCCTCGGTGTCGGCGGTGCCGGTCATGCCGGAGAGCTTATTGTACATCCTGAAGTAGTTCTGGAAGGTGATCGTCGCCAGCGTCTGGTTCTCGTTCTCGATCTTGGCGTTCTCCTTCGCCTCGACCGCCTGATGGAGCCCGTCCGACCAGCGCCTGCCGGGCATGAGCCTTCCGGTGAACTCGTCTACTATTATGACCTGGTCGTCCTTGACCACGTAGTCGATGTCCCTGTGGAAGAGGACGTGTGCGCGCAGCGCCTGGTTCACGTGGTGGAGCGTCTCTATGTTCTCCGGGTCGTAGAGGTTCTCGAGGCTGAGGAGCTCTTCGACCTTTTCGACACCCTCATCGGTCATGAGGACCTGCCGCGCCTTCTCGTCGACCGTGTAGTGGGCGTCTTTATTGAGCCCGGGGATTATCCTGTTTATCGTGTAGTACTTATCCGTCGAGTCTTCGGTAGGGCCGGAGATGATGAGCGGCGTCCTCGCCTCGTCTATGAGGATGGAGTCGACCTCGTCGACTATGGCGAAGTTGAGTTCCCTCTGGACGTACTCTTCGAGGGAGAACTTCATGTTGTCTCTAAGGTAATCGAAGCCGAACTCGTTGTTCGTGCCGTAGGTGATGTCTGCGTTGTAGGCCTCTTTCCTCGAGCAGGGCCTTAAGTGTATGAAGCTCCCGCTGTCCCTGTAGGAGGGGTCGTAGACGAAGCTCGCCTCGTGCTGGATGACGCCGACGGAAAGGCCGAGGGCGTTATATAGCGCGCCCATCCAGTGCGAGTCCCTCTTGGCGAGGTAGTCGTTCACCGTGACGAGGTGCGCGCCCTTGCCGGTCAGGGCGTTCAGGTAGAGGGCGAGGGTGGCCACAAGCGTCTTTCCCTCTCCGGTCTTCATCTCGGATATCTTGCCTTCGTGGAGGACCATCGCGCCCATGAGCTGGACGTCGAAGTGGCGCATCTTAAGGCGCCGCCAGGAGGCCTCCCGGCAGGCCGCGAAGGCCTCGGGCAGCACGTCGTCCAGGTCCTTGCCGGAGGCGAGCTCCTCCTTGAAGCGCTTCGTAAGGTCCTTGAACTCCTCGTCGCGGAGGGCCTTCATCTTCGGCTCGAGGGAGTTTATCTTCTCGACTATGGGCTGTAGCCTCTTTACCTCCCTGTCGTTCTTGGAGCCGAAGACCTTTTTAAGCAGGTTGTTTAACATGTCTCTCCGATAGGGGGCCTTAAGCCCCTTTCCCATATATGATATTTAGTCTTTGATCAGGGTATGAATACAATTTGTCATGATAGCACAATTATACATATATTTCCACAGCGGGCAAAACCTTTTTTGTCCTCGCCGGACGGGCAATTCCGTATCGGGCGGCTTTGAGTCCGGAAGCCTATGGAGCAACCCGATTTGAAACTGGCCGTACGCGGAGTACCGGTGCAGGCCATAAAAAAGCCCTTCGGGACCTCCCGAAGGGCTCAATCGATCAAGTAAATCCAAAGCTCAGTTCAGGAGGTATCTCGCCGGGTCGACCGGGACTCCGTTCAGCGTGACCTCGTAATGGAGGTGAGGGCCGGTGGAGCGTCCGGTGTTGCCCATGAGCCCCAGCTTCGTCCCGCGCTTGACCTTCTGCCCCACTTTTACGAACGTCTGCGAGAGGTGGCCGTATGAGGTCTTGTAGCCGAAGCCGTGGAATACGGTGACCTTTTTCCCGAGCCCCTCGTCGTCAATGGCCTCTATCACGACCCCGTTTGCCGGGGCTACGACCGGCGTGCCGACCCTGTTCGCTATGTCAATGCCCCTGTGGGGCTGCAGCGTGCCGGAGAACGGGGAGATCCTCTCGCCGAAGGCGGAAGTCACCCAGCCGCGCGCGGGCCATATCGACGGGGTCGAGGCGATGAACGAAGAGCGTTGCAGCATGTATTCGTGGAGGTCGGAAAAACTCGCCTTTTGATCGTTTACGCGGCCCTCGAGGTCTTGGAGCTCCGAACGCATAGCATCCTTCAGCCCTTTGGCCGCGCCTTCGATGGAGCTCAAGGGTTTTTCCTCCACGGGCCCGCCCATGCCCATTACCTGGTCCGGGATGGCGGACTTGGGCGTTCCGAGGTTCGCCATGGCGCGGAGCTTCCTGTCAAAGAGGTTCAGCTTTGACAACTCGGTCTCTATCTCCCCGATCCTGGCGCTGAACCACTGTAGCTCGAGCCTCTGGTCCTCGTTCTCCTTTTTAAGGGTGAAGAGGTCCGCCTTCTCGCCTTTTATACGTACATAGTCGTAGATGACAAAGGAGAGCGCGAGGAAGACGAGCGCTCCGAAGACGCCAATCCCCTTAAGAAGCCGCAGGGGGATACGGAACTGGCGGGCCTTCGACGCGTCGTCGGTAAGCACGAAAAATGTCAGAATACGCCTGCCCAACTGGTCGGCTCCCTCTTCAATATACTCTGATTGAATTTACGATTATCGGAAACGGCTGGTACTTGAGAGCGATGAACGGCGGGGCCTGAAAAAAGGCTTACACGGCCTTCAGGCCTCTCCGAGGTTATGGAGAAGCATCTCCCTCTCCCCCTATTCAGACTCCCGAGTATGAATGGATTAGCACAATGTCGGAGGGCTTGTCAAGGTTTAAAGACGGAAAAACACGCGCACTTACGATTGTTACACTTTTAGCGCGATTATCATTACGGATAGAGGAGTATCCTGTCCTTTTCTATCTTGATGTACCCTTCCTGGGTCATCTTTTTGAGCGCGCGGGAGACTACCTCGCGCGACGACCCTATCATCGCGGCGAGCTGTTCGTGCGTCGGCCTCTCGATGGCTATGACCTTCTCCTCGCCGGTGAGCGCGGTCTTGGACATGCCTATGAGCGTGTGGGCGATCCTTCCGCAGACGTCAAGAAGCGCGAGCCCGCCTATCTTCCTCGTCGCTTCCCTGAGCCTCCCGGTAAGGTACGCGAAGAACCTCATATAGACCTTGTGGTGGCGAGAGAGATAATCGAGGAAGGCGGTCTTTCCGACGACGAGGCACTCAAGGTCGGTTGTCGCCTCGACGTTCGCTGACCGGGGCTTATCGTCTATTATCGACATCTCGCCGAACATGTCGCCTTCCGTGAGTATCGCGAGGACGATTTCCCTGCCCTCCTCGCCGTAGAGCGTGACCTTTACCTTCCCGGAGATGATGAAGAAGACCGCGTCCCCGCTCTCGCCCTCGATGATTATCTGGCTCGCCTCGGGCCATGTCCTGAACTCGCCCCTTGACGTAATGTCCTTGAGATAAAAGTCCTCAAGGCCGCTGAAAAGCGGGTTCTTTGAGAGCGTCTCCCGGATCAATGATTCCTTCTTCTCTTCCTTGTTCGTCTCGTTCGTCATGTCCCGCTCGCCTCGATTTCGGTTATTAGAAGACTGGGCGACCCGATAGAGCCCATGAAGCGCAGATCAGATGCGGCCGCCCCGACCCTTCCGAAAAGGTCCAGAAGGTTGCCGGATACGGCAAGGCCGCGCACCGGATAGGCGAACTCGCCGTTCTCTATCCAGAGGCCCGCCGCGCCGAGGGAAAAATCCCCGGTCACGGTGTTTATCGTATGTACGCCCAGGACTTCCGTGACAAAAAGCCCATTGCCGAGCTCTTTCTTGAGCTCGCCGGCTGTTTTTGCGCCGTTCTCAATGTAGAGGTTCGAGATGCCCACGCCAGGCGTGGACTTGTAATTCGAGCGAGTGGCGTTGCCGGTCGAGGTCTTTCCGGCCCTCCTCCCCCAGTATGTATCGTATAGATAGCCCTGGCAGACACCCTTTACAACGAGAGGGGTCCTCTTCCTTGCCGCCCCCTCTCCGTCGAAGGGCGAGGCCGCCCATCCGCCCTTTTTAAGGCCGTCGTCATAGATATTTACGGCGTCACTTGCTATTTTCGCGCCGACCTTTCCTATGAGCATCGACCGCTTCTTCTCGACGTTGTCGCCGAGGAAAGATGACGCGAGCGCCTCGAGGAGCTCGCAGGCTACGACGTTTTCGACTATCGCCGGGCATTTTATCGTCTTCAGCTTCCGCGCGCCGAGGAGCCTTACGGCGTTTTCAGCCGCGCCCCTGCCTACAACCGCGGGGTCGACGTCCTTTCTCAAGTGGCCGAGCGCCATGTCCCAGCCCATCTGGGACTCGTCCTTCTCCTCGGCGACCGCCGTGACGGAACCGGAAAAGTAGGTCGCCGTGTGCTCGGCGTCGACGCCCCTCGAGTTGACGATCCTCTCGTACCTGACGGATGCGTTGTACGAGGCCTTCCTGACCCTCTTTACCCTCGGGTCATACGAGAGCGCGGCCTCCTCTATCTCTATCGCGTGCCTTATCTTCTCTTCCTCACTGACCCTGTCGTATGACGCGTCATACACGCCGAGGTCCGCGTCCTTCGCAAGCGCAGTAGCCTCGGGCAGGCCGAGGGAAGCGTCCTCCGACGACTCCATGCTCGCCGTGAGCGTCTTTTCAACGAGGTCGCGTAGAGCCTCATCGGTCAAAACGGATGAGAACCCGAAGCCGAGCCTGTTCTTCGATATGGTCCTTAGGCCCACCCCGGCGTTCGATCGCGCCTTGAGCGCGTCTATCGCGCCTTCTCTCGCGTCAGCGCCGAAGCCGCTGTCATAGGAGAAGAATATCTCGTACTCTACCGGGCGCCCCTTAAGGAGCCCCCTTACCGCCTCTATCGTCCTCAGGGCTTCTGCCCTTTTCATCTCCATGTCCATTACGCCGCCCCCCTCTTTCCCGGAAAATCCCGCGGCTATCTCCCGTTAAGGTCAATTATCATGGCGTTCTCGTCGCAGTTCGGGAATTTTACGCATTTTATGCAGTCCCCCCATATCTTGTGCGGGAGGACCTCTTTTGATATCGGCTTGAACGCGAGCTTCGAGAAAAAGCCGGTCTTGTACGTCAGCGCAAAGACCTTTTTGAGCCCGATGGAGCGCGCCTCGATCAGGCACGCCTCGACGAGCTTTCTCCCGATGCCTCTGCCGGTAGAGCCTTCCCTTACCGCGAGCGAGCGTATCTCGCCCATATCCACACTGCTTATGTGCAGGGCGCATGCCCCGAGGACCTCTCCCCCCTCTTCGTAGACGAAAAAGTCCCGGAGGCTGTCGCAGATGTCCGGGAGCGCCCTCGGGAGCATGAGCCCCTTTGAGGCCGAGGCCTCGACTATATTGAAAATGTCCTGGACGTCGTTCAGGACCGCCTTCCTCACCAACTCGGTTACTTCCCTCCGCCCTTAGTTGCTTGCCGTCTTTTCTTTAGCGCGCGGCTTTGCCGCCTTGAGCCCCTTTTGAGACATCGACTTTGCCGCGTCCATGAGCTCCACCGCGTGCATCCTCGTCGTCTCGGTCACCTTTAGCCCGCCGAGCATGACGGAGATCTGCTCTATCGGTTCATCCCCCTTGAGCTCCTTAACCGTGCTTACGGTCCTGCCTTCTTTTGTCGTCTCCTTTGAGACGCCGAAGTGGGCGTCCGCGAACGCGGCTATCTGCGGCAGGTGCGTGATGCAGAGGACCTGATGCGCCTTTGAGACCTCTTTTAATTTGAGCCCCACGACCTGCGCCATCGCTCCTCCGACACCCGTGTCTATCTCGTCGAATACGAGGGCAGGGACCTTGCCCGCCGAGGCCGCGCTTTTAAGCGCAAGCATTATCCGGGAGAGTTCGCCGCCTGAGGCTATCTTTGATAACGGCTTCAACCCCTCGCCCTTGTTCGGCGCGATAAAGAAGCTTACCCTGTCCGCGCCCTTCTCCCCGAAACGGACCGTGCCGTCCGGGTTTCTCTCGGTATCCATCGAGACCTGGAAAACGGCGTCCTTCATCCCGAGGGTGGAGAGCTCTTCCCCGATCCTGTCCTCAAGCTCCCTTGCCGCGTTGACGCGTCCTTCGGAGAGGGCCTTTGCCGCCGATAGCGCCTTTTCCCTGGCCTCAACCACGAGCCCTTCGAGGGCCTTGAGCCTCTCATCAGACCCGGAGGCGAGCTTGAGCTCATCGGAAAGCTCTTCCCCCTTTTTTATCACGTCTTCGAGCGAGCCTCCGTACTTCTTCTTGAGCTTGCCTATAAGGTCTGCCCGATTGAGCGCGGCCTCGAGCGCATCCGGGTCGGCCTCGATCGCGTCCGAATAGTCCCTCAAAAACGCCCCGGCGTCCTCAAGGCCTATGAGAGAAGATTCGAGCGGCTCGACCGCCTTTTTCAACCTCTCGTCGAACGAAAGCGCGTCTTTAAGGGACTTTACTATCGAGCCGAGCCTTTCGACCATCGAGCCGTCGTCAGAGTATATCTCACGCTCGGCGGTCTTTGACGCCGTCTTTAATCTCTCGGCGTGCTTTTGCCTCTCTATCTCCTTATTTAACGCCTCGTCCTCTCCGGGCTTTGGGGCCGCGGAGCTTATCTCCTTCAGTTGGTACTCGAGGAGGTCCTTTTTCTCCTTGAGCACCTTCGCTTCGGAGATGAGTGAATCACACTCTTTTTTGAGGCCGAAAAATTCCCTGTGGCTCTCGGCCATGTGGCCCCTTAAGGCCTTCAATCCCCCGAAGGAGTCGAGCATCTCGACGTGCTCCTCAGGGCGCGCAAGCGACTGGTGCTCGCTCTGGCCGTATATGTCGATGAGGCGTCTGCCGACCTCGGTGAGCGTCACCAGCGTGGCGAGAGACCCGTTTATATATATCCTGTTCCTCCCGGCCCGCTGGACGACCCGCTTTATGAGGAGCGTATCCGAGGGCTCGATGCCCGCCTCTTTAAGCACCCCTTCGACTGAGGGAGGCGACGGGTCGAAGAGCGCCTCTACCCTCGCCTCCGCCGCCGAAGACCTTATGAGGTCGTTCGAGGCGCGCTCCCCGAGTATTAGCGCGATCGCGTCCATGACGATGCTTTTGCCTGCCCCGGTCTCTCCGGTGAAGATGTTGAGGCCCGGCGCAAAGGAGAGGGAGAGGCTCTCTATTATGGCGAAGTCCTTGATGTTCAGCTCAGAAAGCATACAATAATCCGGGAGGGCCTGAAACGGAAAAAGGTCAAGGGGCTTTCTCTCTCGTAAGTGAGGGGGCTTCAGCCCCGAGGGGAGCCGGTGTCAGGGGTCATATCTTTACCGTCTTTACCTCCCACATAAGCCTTTCCCTGAGTATATCAAAATAGCTCTTTCCTTCATACTTAATTAGATAAAGGCTCGCCTCCGCCCTTTTTATCTTCACGGTGTCGCCTGTAAGGAGCGGGACGTCGACCTGGCCGTCGAGTATGAGCTCGACGTTCGACTGGTCAGGGGAGACGGTACCATCCACGGTCATCCAGTCGGGGATGA
>JACREV010000119.1 GCA_016218095.1 Deltaproteobacteria bacterium
GGGGCGAGCGGTCCTCGCCGGACTGGCAAATCCGTATCGGACAACTGTGCTTCAGGTAGACTTAAGTGACCCGATTTGAAATTGGCCCCGCGCCGAGCGGGGGAGGGGGAGGGCGTAGCGAGAAGCCCCATGCCGAAAAAAGCCCGGCAGGGCGCAAAAGGGCCTTGGGCAGAAGATCCGCTCCAGCCTATTTTACCGCGATGTGAAAGGGGTTCGGCCCGCCGATTATCCATCCGTTCTCGCGGGCGCTGAAGTGGTTTGATTTGCCGATGATGATGTGGTCGTGGACGATGATGTCGACCGCGAGCGCGGCCCTGTCGAGCGTCTTCGTGAGCTGGCGGTCGACGCCCGATGGGGTCGAATCCCCGCTCGGGTGGTTGTGGACGAAGATCACGGCCCGGGCGTTATGCTTGAACGCCTTCTCTATCGCCTTCCTGGGGTAGACTACAGTCTGGTTTATCGTGCCTTCGTGGAGGGTCTCTATGGCGAGCAGCTCGTTCCTTGAATTGAGATATATGGCCAGGAACTTTTCGACCCGCTCGCCGGAGAGCGTCAGGTTCAGGTAATCGAGTACGTCACTGGTGTTCCTGATGAGGTCCTTGCCGGAGAGCCGCTCCTTCAGGTACACCCCCGCCATGTCCTTTACGAGCTTTATAAGCAGCGCGGCGTTCTCGCCTATGCCGGGGACGGATTTGAGGTCTTCCTGCGAGGCGTCGAATACGGCCCTGAACGACTTGAACCTCTGGATGAGGGCCGCGGCAAGGGGCTTTATGTCTTTTCCGGGGACCGCGTACGCGAGGAGGAGTTCGAGTATCTCGAGGTTATGGAACGAATCGAGCGAGCCGGTCCTGAAACGCTCCTTGAGCCTCTTCTTATCCTTGTCCGGCCCTGTCTTCTCAGCTGGTGCGAGCTTTATCATAGGTGGTCGCGGGGGCCGGGCCGGCCTCAAGGTGCCATGGGCCGACTCGCCTTTCATTGTCAGAGTGTCGGGAAATTATAATAAATTCAAACCCTTTTATCGCCTGTACCAAGGTACAGGCGAAACCCTGAACTCCGGGTAATCTCGGGTTTATTTTTTCTGACCATAAAATCCCAGCAGTGTTTAAAACAGGGAGCATTTTTAAATACAGCGGTAGCCATGCCTCATGATGTAAGTATTTCGTGAATAAAATTCAATAGAGAACCGGAGTGGCGTGAGGAGCCGGCAAGGCCGGGGTTCAGGGCTCGAAACTTCCCTGACCGTCTATGCCGTTTGAGCCATAAAGGGCCGTGTGCGGGCGAATCTCAGATCGAGACCAGCCCGGAGTCAAAGGCTATAGCTATCGCGTGGGCCTTGTTCACCGCGTTCAGCTTCCGCTCGATGTTCTGGACGTGGAATTTTACCGTACGTTCGCTTATGCGGAGGATAGTCGAGATCTCCCAGTTGGTCTTGCCCTCTTTCATCCAGACGAGCACCTCTTTTTCCCTTTCCGAAAGAAGGGCGCCGGCCCTCGGGGTCCTCTCTAACGCCCTGACGAGGGCCTGGTGCACGTGCGGGGTCAGCACGTCGAGGATCTTTTTGTGGCGGCCTTCGAACCTGTCCTGTCTTGCCGAGAAGGAGAAGATGGAGCCGCGGCAACGCTCGCCGTTGACGCCGCTTGAAAGCCCGAACGTCAAGCCGAAGTCCGTCGCCCTGTTCATAAGGTCGATCTGTTCCTTGCCGTTGAACAAGCTCACGGCCTCGGACCACAGATGAGTCCTGTAGAACTCGTAATTGTATCTTATGACGGGGTCCTTCCTGTAGAGCTCTTCGGAGATGTATATCACGCCCCATTCCTCGGGATAATCGAGGTTGAGTATCTTTACGAGAGAGCCGGTTGAGGCGTCCCCGAGCGCGCAGACCGCGTTGTCCGCGGAAAGGAGCCCCTTTATCTTCGCGACGATATTCGCCACGTCCGCGTCAGACCTGCTCCGTACGCACTCCTGGATTATGTCGAGGAGACCGGCGAGCTCTTTTTTCGTGAAGTCTTTGTAATTCATTCAAGGCCTCGAAGGGTGGCCGGCGAGCGTTGATACGCGTCTATCAAGAAAGGCTTCGAAAAATAAAAAGCCCCTTTTTCAAGGGGCTGTGTTTGTCTTTGTTGATTGCCTCGGGACCGAGTGGCATTTGAAGCAGTTCCTGGTAGGGAAAGCCACCTTGTCGTGGCACCTGCCGCAGAACTGTCCTTTCCATATCCCGGTCATCGTGATCGGCGTGGCCCCCGCCTTTTTCTTGAATATCTTCGGGTGGCAGATGGAGCATTTGAGCCAGACCGTATGCACCGAATGGGGGAAGAGCACGTCCGGCATGAAGTCGAGCTTGGATTTTATGACCACGTCCGGGGCCGGCTCGTTGGTTTCGCTCCGGGCCGCTCCCTCGAGGATGGAGTCCCTGGGGTTTATGAGCCCCTCCCTGATGGATTTCGACCAATCGACGAACCCGTAGTTGTCCTTGGGCAGGTACTTGAGAGAGACCACGTCGGGTGTGGGGTCTATCATCCCGTTCCGCCTTCTTTTGAACTGGCCGGGCTCCCGTTTGTACTCGAAACTCGGCCAGTCGGCCGGGGCCGGGTCCATGTTGTTTTCCGCGAGCGTATCCGAGGCTAGGAAGAGTACCAAGGCCGCAAGAGAGATCTTTAAGAGCTTGCCGAGCATCTGGATAACCGTGTAATGCGCCGATGGTTGAATTTTTTTGAGGATGCAAGATAGTAGCACAAAGAAAGTGCTTTTTGCAAGGGTTCCGAACGGGGGGCGGGGGGTATCGTCAGGCCGGCCTGGGATCCGAAAAAGGAAAACGCGAGGAGAGTAAAGCGGCATGGGGTCGCCGATCCCGGCTATTCGAAGCGCATCCCGCAGTACGGGCAGGCTATCCAGTCCGGCTCCCTCGTCTTTCCGCACGACTCGCAGTTCTTCTTCATGAAGCGGCCGCAGTGGGGGCAGGCCTCGGCTCCGGCGGGGACGGGTTTCATGCACGAGGCGCAAACTCCGTCCTTCTCCTCCTCGGACTTGGACAAGTAGATGACGCGCGTGAGCTCGTCGAGCGTCGTCACCCCCGCCGCGACCTTTTTAAGTCCGTCGAGGTGCAGCCGTATCATCCCGGCCTCCAGCGCGGCTGAGATGATCTCGTGCTCGGGGGCGTCCGACGAGATGAGCGAGCGGACCCTCGCGTTCACCGGCAATACCTCGAAGACGCCGGTCCTGCCGGAGTAGCCGGTCCCGTTGCAGGATGGGCACCCCGCGCCCCTGTAGAGCTTCTTGCCGGTCCACTTTACGCCCGAGCGTCTTATCTCTTCAGTCCCCGGCGAGTATTCCTCCTTGCAGTTCGGGCATATGGTGCGTATGAGCCTCTGCGCCACTATCCCGTTCAGCGCGGAGGCTATCATGTACGATGGTATCCCCATGTTCTTGAGCCTTATGACCGAGGATATCGCGTCGTTCGTGTGGAGGGTGGAGAAGACGAGGTGCCCTGTGAGCGAGGCCTGATGCGCGATTATCGCGGTCTCGGCGTCCCTCATCTCTCCGACGAGTATCACGTCCGGGTCCTGCCGGAGGACCGACCTCAAGGTATACGAGAACGTAAGCCCGGTCTTCTCGTTCACCGCGACCTGGTTCACGTCCTTGAGCTCGTACTCTATCGGGTCCTCGATGGTGATGATGTTTATCTCCTCTTTCTTGATGTGGCCTATCATCGCGTAGAGCGTCGAGGTCTTGCCCGAGCCGGTGGGGCCTGTGACGAGCACGACGCCCTGGGGCCGCTCGATAAGGTCCTTTACGCGTTCGAGGTCTTCCTTCAAGAGCCCGACCCCGGCGAGGTCGTGCAGCTCGGCCTTGGGGTCGAGTATCCTCATGACGACGGTCTCGCCGTACTGCGTCGGAAGGGTCGAGACCCTTATATCGAGGCTCTTGTCCCCGAGCCTGACCTTTATCCGCCCGTCCTGCGAGACGCGCCTTTCCGCTATGTCCATCTTCGCCATGAGCTTTATGCGCGACGTGACCGGGCCCTGGACCCACTTGGGGAGCTGCATCGTTTCCCGCATGAGGCCGTCGACGCGGATCCGGAGCTTCACGCCCCGCTCCTGCGGCTCTATGTGTATGTCGCTCGCCCGGTTGTCGGCGCCGTGGATGATGATGGAGTCGACCATTTTTATGATGGGCGGCGCGGCGGATTTGCGCACCTGCTCGGAGATGTCCCGGTTGGCGTCGGGCTCGTGAATGACCTCGACGTGCTTGTCTTTCTTCAAGTCCCCTATGAGCTCTTCTATCGGCTCGTTCAGATGGTAGTAGCGCGAGATGGCCCCCGTGACGTCCGAAAGCGTGGCCACGCAGGGCCTTACCTCCATGCCGGTGGAGAACCTGATATCGTCTATGGCGTTCAGGTTGAGGGGGTCGGTCATCGCGACCTTCAGGACCTTGCGCTCAAGGTAGAGCGGCACGAGGAGGTACTTTTTTGCGAGCTTTTCGGAGACGAGCTTTATCGCCTCGGGGTCGACGGTGGCGGAACTGATGTCGACGAAGGGGATGTTCAGCTGGAAGGAGAGGGTCTGCGCGATGTCGACCTCGCTCGCATAGCCTTTTTTCGCAATGATGGCGCCTACCCTCAAGCCCTTGCCTGCCTGGGATTCCTTGAGCGCCTCCTCGAGCTGTTCAGGGGAGATGAGGCCGGATTCGACTAGTAGCTCGCCTATCTTCTTTACCGCCATCTTTTCCGTCCTTAAAGAGGGATAAAATCAACC
>JACREV010000124.1 GCA_016218095.1 Deltaproteobacteria bacterium
GCTCGGGCTGTCCATCTCCTACGGCATAATAAACGAGCATGGAGGGGCGATCTACGCCTCGTCCACGCCCGGGTACGGCTCCACGTTCGTCGTGGAATTGCCGGTCCTGGAAAAGCCGAGACGCTCAGAGGAGGGCCCGATCCACGTCCCCGTGAGGATAGACGCCGAGAAGCTCAGGGAGCGGGGCCTGCGCGCCCTCATACTCGACGACGAGCCTATAGTATTGGACCTCCTCTACGACTCGCTCTCATACGCAGGGTTCCAGGTCGATAGAAGCACCTCGGGCGAGGACGCGCTCAAAAAGCTCAAGGAGACCGACTACGACCTCATCATAAGCGATATCAAGATGCCCGGGCTCGACGGCAAGGGGTTCTACAACGCGGTCAGCGGCGTGCGCCCCGAGGCCCGGAGGAGGATAGTCTTCATCTCCGGCGACAGCCTCAACAAGGAGACCCAGCAGTTCCTCCAGGAGACCGGGAACCTCTCGCTCTGCAAGCCTTTTACGGTCGACCAGCTGAACGAGGTGATCTCCAGGCTCATCTTCTGAAAAAACGGATATAATCACAATGTGGGCGGCCTTTTGATGCGGCGTTGTACGGGATGGCGCGGGAAACCCGGGCCGGAGTGAAAGGGTGGGCTCTCCGCCGAAAGACCCTGACGACCCGCTTTAAGGCCCGCGCTTCGACACGGCACATATTTCCTCCGAAAGGCCCCGGACACCGCATCGATGAAAAAACTGCTCTCAGCGCCTCCGGTGCTCCTCGTCGACGACGAGCCGCAGATACTAAAAAGCTTCAGCCTCATGCTCCGGTCCTCCGGCATAAAAGAGGTGGCCGCCCTCGACGACGGGACGAAGGTGCTCCCGTTCCTCGAAGGCAACGCGGTCTCGACCATAGTCCTCGACCTCTCCATGCCGCGCGTCTCGGGGCTCGGCCTCCTCTCCGAGATAAACGACCGGCACCCGCTCGTCCCGGTCGTGATAATGTCGGCGATAAACGAGTTGGAGACGGCGGTCGAGTGCATGAGGGCCGGGGCCTTCGATTATCTCGTAAAGCCGGTCGAAAGGGAGAGGTTCGAGTCCACCGTAAGGAGGGGGATGGAGCTTTCGGCGCTGCGGGCCGAGGTGTCGTCCTTGAAGCAGAGGCTCCTTAAGGGCGGGCTCGAGAACGAGGGCGCGTTCTCGTCCATCATCACGGCGGACGAGCGGATGAGGGCGGTCTTCCAGTACGTCGAGGTCATAGCCGCGACGAACCAGCCGGTCTTGATCATGGGCGAGACGGGTGTCGGAAAGGAGCTCTTCGCCAGAGCCGTCCACGACATAAGCGGCAGGAAGGGCGCGTTCATAGCCGTGAACGTGGCCGGGCTCGACGACACCATGTTCTCGGACACGCTCTTCGGCCACAAGAAGGGGGCTTACACCGGGGCCGAGGAGGCGCGCGACGGCCTCATCGCGCAGGCCGCCGGCGGGACGCTCTTTCTGGACGAGATAGGGGATACGAGCGAATCGTCCCAGGTGAAGCTCTTAAGGCTCCTTCAGGAACAGAAGTATTATCCGCTCGGCTCCGACGTGCCGAAGGGGAGCGACGTCCGCATAGTCGTCGCCACCAACCGGGACTTGCAGAGGCTCATAGCCGACGGGAAGTTCAGGAAGGACCTCTACTACAGGCTCCGGGCGCACCAGGTGCAGATACCGCCGCTACGCGAGCGCACCGGAGACATACCGCTCCTTCTGAACCGCTTTATAAGTGAAGCCGCCTCCGAAATGAAAAAGAGAAAGCCGACAGCCCCGCCGGAGCTCGCCACGCTCATGTCGACGTACCACTTCCCGGGGAACGTAAGGGAGCTCCAGGCGATGGTCTACGACGCGGTCGCCAGGCACAAGGGCGGGGTCCTCTCCATGGAGAGCTTCAAGGACGTCATAGGCTCGGAGCGCGCCTTCAAGGAGTCTGCCGCGCGGGCCGCCGAGGAGACCGCGCCTTACGGCGCCAAGGGGTTCCCGACGCTCAAGGAGATGGAGGAGAGGCTCATAGCCAGGGCGCTCGAGCTCTCTAACGGCAACCAGGGCATAGCCGCCTCCCTCCTCGGACTCACCCGGCAGGCGCTGAACAAGCGGCTCAACAGGAAGAGGTACGAGGCCTGACCGCCGCGCCCTGCCGCGCCGAAGGGGCCGCCCAGGCCGCTTAAAAAAAAATATCAGAGCCGTCACATCTTTCCTTCCCTCGAAACGCGCCTTGTACCCCTCAAAACCGCTGACCCCTGAGACATTTTTTGCATCTGCGATTTTTTTTGCACCCGCCTAAGGACCGCTCCGGCATTGCGTTTTCTAGCCCGCGGCTCAAGCTCGAGTAAATTTCGTCCCACCCCGCGAGACCGGTTTCGCATCGATCGGAAATTCACGATTCGCACGACTGGCTTGTCCAAACCGACGCTCCTTTTCAGTGGCACGCTTCCTGCACTTGTCATGTCATGAACGAGATGAGCGTGCGTTCTTGGAATTGGCCAGGCAGAAACCCTTCAAGGTTCCCTGAAGTCCGAAGGCGATATTCCCCCTCTCATGTGGAATTCGATTGGACTCTGTTTCGAGCCGGTTGCCCGCGGAAAGGCGGCGATATGACGGAATTGGTATTTTCATTTTCAGAGGGGAGGGCGCCCATGCGCGAAAAGGGCTCCAGGAGGATACTCGTCGTCGACGACGACGAGAACATAAGGGGCCTGTGCGTTGAGGTCCTGTCGGTCGCCGGTTACCGGGTGAGGGCGGCGTCCAACGGGGCCGAGGCCCTCGACCTCATGAAAAGGTCGAGGATCGACATGGTGATAACCGACGTCTCCATGCCGGAGGTCGGCGGCATCGACCTCTACTCCCAGGCGCTCCGCGATTTCCCGGCGCTTAAGGGCAGGTTCATCTTCATGACCGGGGACCTGACCCCGGAGCTCGAGTCCGCATTCACGGTCGAAGAGCTTAAGTACCTTGTGAAACCCTTCAGGATAGCCGAGCTCCTCTTGAGCGTCGACGACGTCCTTGCCAGAGAGCTCTCCGGGACCTTCATGAAAAACGAGATAGGGAAAAGGGAAGAGGCGAGGTTTACGCTCTCGGCCGACTGCGACGTCTTCGAGGAGGGGCTCTACAGGGAGCGGTACATCGTCGCGATGACCGAGAACGTCTCGAGGAACGGGATAAAGATAGTCTACGAGGGGGTGCCGCTCCCGGAGGGGGCGGCGGTGAGCGTGTACCTGAGCGTAAACGGGCTAAGCATCCACAGGTACGCGAGGGTCGTCTGGTCGAGGCCCGTTGACGCGAAAAGGAGCGCGGCGGGCATAAGGTTCGACGAGCCGATGCCGGTCTCATCCATCGTGAGCGTCATACCGGCGAGGGCGGTCTGAGAGGGCGTTGAAAAACGACCTGCCAAGGCGCCGGACAACAACAGACAGAAAACCATTTACATAGGAGGGGCTGATGCCAAACAAAAGGGAGAAGAAATTCGTGGGTTTCGGCGGGACAGAGGGGAAGCGCGGGTTCGTTCCGGTAAGGAAGGTCCCCCAGAGCGACACCCATGAGCCGAAGTGGCCTTTGCCGTACAGGTTCGCCGAAAGGGAGGACGGCAAGGCGAAAAAAGAGCGGTACCAGACCCCTTTAGCGGCCGGCTCGGAGAAGTTTGCGGCCAAGGACTCTCCCGCACTCGATAAGGCGGAGCCCGCGGCAAGGGGCAGGAGGCGCGGCAGGAGGGATGAGAAGGAGGGCAGGGAGAACGCGGCGAGCGATTCGGTGAAGGTGTACTTCAGCGGCATCAAGAAGTTCGCGCTCCTCACCTCGGACGAGGAAAAATATCTAGCGAGGAAGATAGCGAAGGGCGATTTCGAGTCGCGGAAAAAGATGATAGAGGCGAACTTGAGGCTCGTCGTCAATATAGCCAAGAGGTACCTTAACAGGGGGCTACCGCTGCAGGACCTGATAGAGGAGGGGAACATCGGCCTTATAAAGTCGGTGGAGAGGTTCAAGGCCACGAAGGGCTGCAAGTTCTCGACCTACGCGACCTACTGGATAAAGCAGGCCATAGAGAGGGCGATAGCGAACCAGTCGTCGATCGTAAGGCTCCCCATACACGTCACAGCCGACATCTCCAGGCTCACACGCGCCTCCAGGGAGCTTACGAGGACCCTTAAGAGGGAGCCGAGCCTGGGAGAGCTCTCGGAGAAGACCGGCCTTTCCGGCAGGTACGTCAAAAAGCTCAACACCATAAGCAAGAAGAGCTATTCGCTCGAGGCGAGCTTTCCGGACGACACGGACCAATCGCTCCTCGACAGATTGGAGGACGACAGGTTCCCGGCGCCGATGGACATAATCGACGAGTCCCGGAGGCAGGAGAGGATAAACGGATGGCTCGGGATGCTCGACGACAACGAACGGACGATCATAAGGCTCAGGTTCGGCCTCGACGAGGACGAGCCGCAGACGCTGGAATCCATCGGCAGGTCGTTCGGCGTAACGCGCGAGCGCGTAAGGCAAATCGAGGTAAAGGCGCTGGACAAGCTTAAGAAGATAATAAAGCAGTCGGACATCACCACGTTCGACTCGATATAACGAACGCGATAAATGGCTTTATACGGCGTTCTGACGCGAATCGTGCCGGAAAAAGTGTTGGCTGGTTGAAAAAATGACTTGTTCGAACGCGAGAGATGGCTTTAGACAAGGCGCGCGACGAGGAAAACCGCAGGCGTACTTGATGTGTACGTCGAGGATTTTCCGAGGAGCGGAACGTAGTATAAAGACATTTATCGCGTTCGGCTATGGGATGGGGCATGAGTATAAAGGTCGCTGTCGCGCTCTCCAACGCGCTGTTTTCGGAAGGCATAAAGAAGCTCCTCGACGGCTCGGATGAGATCAGGGTGACCGACATAGTCAGGCCGGGCGCGAGCCCGGCCAGGACGGTCGAGTCCTCGAGGCCGGACGTGCTCGTCCTCGACTTCGCAACGCTCTACGGCGCGTTTGCGGAAGAGGCGCCGCCCCAGCAGACGAAGCTCGTCCTGATCGATACGGGGTGCGGCGAGGAGAACATAATCTCCGCCGTCATCTCGAAGGGTGTAAAGGGCGTCGTCTCGGCGTCCTCGGCGCCGAGCGCGCTTAAAAAGGCGATAAGGGCCGCGGCCTCCGGAGAGGTGTGGCTCGACAAGCTCGACATAAAGAGCCTGCTTGCAGGCCTGCATACCATCAGGAAGA
>JACREV010000004.1 GCA_016218095.1 Deltaproteobacteria bacterium
CCCCGCCTTTTATTTACGAGACCCCTGCATAACCCGTATGTCTGTATGACACCGGATTTTCAAAACCGGATTCCCGATAAAAACCTCGGGAATGACAGACAAAAACCATCCTATAACCGTCCTTTCTCTGAGAGGTCCCTTTCGAGGAAGGCGTACGCGCTGTGGTTGTGGATCGATTCCCAGTTCTCGGCCTCTACCCTGAACCATCTTATCGACTTTATCTTCTTGAGGTTCAGCGCGGCCTCCCTTACGACGTCCTCGACGAACATCGGGTTGTCGTAGGAGTGCTCGGTGACGTGCTTCTCGTCGACCCTCTTTAAAAGCGAATATACCGGGCTCGAGGCAGACTTTTCAATCGCCTTCACTATGTCCTCTATCCAGACGAAGCCGTCGAAGCGGACCGAGACCTTCACTATCCCCCTCTGGTTGTGCGCGCCGCGCTCGCTTATCTCCTTGGAGCACGGGCAAAGGGTGGAGACAGGCACCGAGACCGAGAGCACGAAATCCCTTTTTTCCTTCAGTTCCCCGGAGTACGCGCACATGTATTCCATGAGCCCCTTTGACTTCGATACCGGCGCGGATTTCTCTATGAAGTACGGGAATTCGACGTGGAGGTGGGCGGTCGAGGCGTTGAACCTCTTTTTCATCTTATCGAGTATCTCAGGGAAGTTCCTTACCGAGATCTCGCCCCTGTGCTCGTTCAATATCTCGATGAACCTCGACATGTGCGTGCCCTTGAACTGGTGCGGGAGGTCGACGTACATGTTTATCGAGGCTATCGTGTGCTGGAACTTGTTCTTCCTGTCGAGCACTACTATCGGGTAGCGGATGTCCTTTACGCCGACCTTGTCGATGGCTATGCGCCTTGAGTCCGGAGAGGCCTGGACGTCCCTCAGTATCTTCTTTGCCATTCCGTTAAAGTACCTTTTTTATTCCGAGTACGAGGCCGAGGCGTTATCGGATTCCCAGACGCGCACGCCGGATACTTTTATATTGCCGTCGTTCAGCGCCTTCGAGAGCACGGTGAATATGTGCCTTGAGATGTTCTCGGCGGTCGCGTTCTCCCTGTCGAACGGAGGGACCTCGTTAAGGTACCTGTGGTCGAGGCCGTCGACTACCTTCTTCAGAGCGCCTTTCAGGACCTTGAAATCGAGCGCCATGCCGAGCTTATCGAGCCTCTCGGCGATGATGCTCGCCTCGACCTTCCAGTTGTGGCCGTGGAGGTTCTCGCACGCGCCCTCGTAGCCCCGGAGGTTGTGGGCCGACGAAAAATGGGAGGTTACGGTCAGTTCGTACATAAGAAACATTTTAACACAGTTCGTTGATTCAAAATCAATAAAAAAAGGGTTAAAGGCTTATTAAGTTACGCCCCGCCCCCGTCTTTATGCCTTGACTTTACCCTCCCCCAACGGATATCCTGTTTGTTGCAAAAAATCGTTCCGGAAGGGAATGTGACCACATGAAAAAGCATTTAACGAGCCTCTCCGTCTCTCTCGCCCTCGCGGTTTTCGCCTTTTCAGCGACAACCCACGCCAAGGTCCAGGCAGAGGAGGCGAAGCCGGCGGCCGCGTCCGTACAGGCCGCGTCTGCCGCGCTCGCCCCCGGAAAGACCGTTTTCGACGCATCGCACTCCGAGATATTCTCTCCGGTGAAGGATGGCCCTCTCAACTACACGGGCTTCTATAACGCGCTTAAGAAGTCGGGCGAGGAGGTCTCCTTGAACGAGGGGCAGATAAACACGGACGCCCTTGCGCGCGCGACCACCTATGTCATAGCCGGCCCATCCCAGCCCATAGCAAGGGGCGAGATAGCCGCGCTCACCGACTTCGTGAACAACGGCGGCAACCTCCTCGTCCTCCTACACATCTCGGGGCCGGTCGCCCAGCTTACCGAGGAGTTCGGGATAATCGTCTCCAACTTCGTGATATCCGAAAAGTCGGGTAACATAAAAAAACAATCTCAGGACTTCTATGTCTCTTCCATCATTCCGCACCCGGTGACAGCGGGGGTGAAGAAACTCGCCGTATTCGGGACGTGGGGCCTGCTCGCCGAGGGGGACGCCAAGGCCGTCGCGTCCACCTCTGATAATGCCTGGGCGGACATGAACAGGAACAGGAAGCTCGACAAGGACGAGCCGGTGCAGGCCTTCGGGATAGTCGCGGTGAGCGAATACGGCAAGGGCAAGGTCGTGGTCGTCGCAGACGACGCGCCCTTCGCCAACAAGTTCATAAAAGAGGCCGACAACAGGAAGCTCGCCGATAACATCATCAGGTGGTTCAGGGAATAGGGGATGTCGAAGGTCTGGCGTTTCTTTTCATCCCTGTGGCTGACGATCGTACTCGCGTTCGTCATCTGCGTCGTGGCGGCGCTGGGGTCGCTTCTCACCATGAAGTACCCCCGGTTCTACAGGGGGCTCGACCAGGAGATCCTCTTTCCATGGCTCGCCGATGAAGGGCTTAAATACCTGCCGCTCACGCTCTGGATATACGCGCTCGTCTTTCTCGTATCCCTCTTTGCGATAAACACGGTCGTCTGCACGCTCGACAAGGTCTGGCTCATCTTAAGGTCGAAGAGGCCCGTCCAGTCATTCTTCCCGCATATCGTACACGTCGGGTTCCTGATAGCCCTCCTCGGCCATCTCGCCGGAAGCGTCGGCGGCTTCAGGTCCCCCGGGAACGTCGTTTTCAAGGGGGGCGAAGTGCCCGTGCCGAACGCGCCGGGGCTTACGGTCAGGCTGAATGAAATGGAAATAAAGGGGAGCGAGGAGCGCGGGGTCGAATACCTGAGGTCCAATATCACGCTCCTTAAGGACGGCGGCGAGGTAAAGACAGGCGACATAGAGATGAACGGCCCCGTCATCTACAAGGGCATCGCCTTCTACCACCTCGACCAGGGGACCTCCCCTGCCGGGATAGTCCTCTCATACGATGGAGAGTTGATAGAGGCGGACTTCGACTCTGCCTTCAAGACATCCGACGGCGCGTCTTTCTCTCTCGGGGAGATATACCCCGACTTCGCGCTCGACGTGGAAGGCAGGCCCTACAGCCGCTCCAACGACTTCAGTAACCCGCACATGGAGATAAGGGGCCCGGGCAATGAGTCCGCCTTCCTCGACATCTCGAGGACCGGCACGAGCGTATCCGCGGGCGGCAGGGTCTTCAGGCTCGAGGACTTCATAATAAAGGAATACGCCGTGCTCGCCATACATAAAGACCCCGGCATCTGGCTCATCATCGCGGGCTCCGCGGTGCTCGTCGTCGGCATGCTCCTCCTGCTCTTTTTCAGGGGCGAGAGGGGCGAGCTCGTCAGACAGGGGCTGATCAAGCAATAAGGGAGACTCTGCTTTGCTCTACGAACTTCTTGTATTAGGCTTTTACCTCGTCGTCATAATAGCGGCGGCCGAGATCTTCACGAACGCGATAGAGGCGCTCGGCGCGAAGCTCAAATTCTCCGAGGGCGTCACGGGCTCTATTTTCGCGGCCGTGGGCACGGCGCTCCCGGAGACGATGGTCCCGCTCGTCGCCATATTCGGCGGCAACTCGGCGCACGTGAGCGAGGAGGTCGGCGTCGGAGCGATACTCGGCGCGCCGTTCATGCTCTCAACGCTCGCGATGTTCCTCGTGGGCCTCTCCGCGTGGCAATTCAGGAAAAAGAGGCCCTCGTCGGACGTAGCCCCCGAGAGGTCCGGCTTCAAGCGCGATATGGAGTTCTTCCTCTTCGCCTTCATACTCTCGTTCCTCGTCGCCTTCACGCCTCACGAGTACAGGTCTGTCCGGCTATTCGTATGCTTCGTGCTGGTGCTCACCTACTTCTACTATGTCCTTGAGACGGTAAAGGCTAGCGCGGAGCTCGTAAAGGACGGCCACTCGACCGAGAGCACGAAAGGCCTTTACCTCTCACTCATTTTAAAAGAGCACATGGGGACGGTCCTCATCCAGCTCCTCTTCGCGCTCGGCCTCATAGTGCTCGGCGCCCGGGGCTTTGTCCACGGAGTAGAGGCGCTCTCGGAGATACTTCAGATGCCGATAATTGCGCTCTCGCTCCTGATCGTTCCCATTGCGACGGAACTTCCGGAGAAGATCAACAGCATACTCTGGATAAGGAACGGCAAGGACACGATGGCCGTCGGCAACATCACCGGGGCGATGGTCTTCCAGGGGAGCCTCCTGCCGGCGATAGGCATATTCCTCACGCCCTGGACGCTCAACACGACCGTCTTGACGAGCGGCGTCATCACCATAATAGCCTCTCTCTGGCTCTACCTCATGGCCGTGAAGTTCAAAAGGCTCAACCCCTTCTACTTCATACTGAACGGCGTCTGCTACGCCTCCTTTGTCCTCATAGTCTTATTCATGCTTATCAGATGATGCCGCGGGCCCGGCGTTTTTTCTACGCAAGGCCCGCGCCTCTCTTGCCCGTTGGTACGGAAAGCGATATATACTATCGTATGCAAAGGATCAAGGACTTTTTCCTCTCTACCCGGCCGCAGTTCTTCCCGGGAATAGCTGTGCCGGTCTCGCTCGGCGCCTCAGTCGCGTGGCACACTCACGGCGAGTTCCACCCGGCGCGCTTCCTTATTTCCCTCATGGCGGCAATCCTCTTCCACGGCGGGATGAACGTTTTGAACGACTACTTCGACTTCAAAAACGGGGCCGACAACATCAACACCTCGGCGCTCACGCCCTTTACCGGCGGGAGCCGTTTTATCCAGAACGGGCGCATAACACCCGGTGAGACCCTCGTTTTCGGGCTTTCGCTCGTTTTACTCGGGTCTATCGCGGGGCTATATCTCGCGCTCACCATAAACCCGTTGCTCATCGTCATCGGGGCCTTGGGGCTCCTCATAGGTTTTTTCTACTCCGCGCCTCCGGTCTTTCTCGTCGGACGCGGGCTTGGGGAAGCGGCCGTGGGGCTGTCGTTCGGCGTGTTGACGGTCCTCGGGGCCTATCTCGTACAGACAGGGGAGCTCGGCACACACGCCTTCTTTTCGTCCCTCCCGATCTCCTTCCTCATAGCCGCGCTCCTTTTCATAAACGAGTTCCCTGACTACGAGGCGGACAAGAAGGCGGGCAAAAGGACGCTCGTCGTAAGGCTCGGCCCCGAGCGCGGCAGGTGGGGGATACTCGTTATACTCGGGGGCGCATACGCCTCCATCATAGCCGGCGCGGCCTTCGGGGTACTTCCAAAGGCCTCCCTCATAGCCGCGCTCTCCGTCGTGACGGTGCTACCCGGTGCCGTAGGGCTCATAAGGAATTACCGGGGAGGCCCCGCGCTCATCCCATCGATAAAATCGATAATACTTGCGCACCTCTCGACAGGCGTCCTGCTTATCGTATCGAACCTCGTATAATTTCTTCTCCCCAGGCCCCTTGACAATACGGCCCCCTGTACCTATCCTTTAGTTAAATATACGCACTAAGGCTGAAAGGAGGGCTTTCCATGTCGCTTGAAAAATGGAATCCGTTACGTGAGCTTGAGTCCATGAAGAGAGAGATGGACAAGATCTGGGACGACGTATTCGCCTCGCCGAGACGCGTAGAGGTCCCCTGGAGGAGGCCGGCGGAGAGGGGCGGGGTCGCCTCGCCGGCGG
Organism: Deltaproteobacteria bacterium; assembly: GCA_016218095.1. Taxonomy (GTDB): domain Bacteria; phylum Desulfobacterota; class GWC2-55-46; order GWC2-55-46; family GWC2-55-46; genus GWB2-55-19. The sequence continues at coordinate 5,591 of JACREV010000004.1, forward strand.
TCGACATAATCGACAAGCCGAACGAGATAATCGTAAAGGCAGAGATGCCGGGGGTCGCAAAGGAGAACATCGACATATCGATGCAGGAGGGGACGCTCACCCTGAAGGGAGAGATAAAGGAGGAGGCCGAGAAGGAAAATGGTGAGTACTCGTACTCGGAGAGGACCTACAGGTACTACTCCCGCGCCATAAACATCCCGGTAAAGATAGCGGCGGAGGCCATAAAGGCGACGCTAAAGGACGGGATACTCTCGGTCCATCTGCCGAAGGCAGAGGACCTGCAACCCAAGAAGATCAAGGTCGAGATCGCGTAACCCGCCGCCTCCCCTGCCGAACAGACACCGCCCATGTGCAGGAACCCATACCCCGGTGAGCCGCCCCTTTTGGGGCGGCTCACCCCTGCACCTTTTCAGCTCGACACAACCTGAAAATCTACCCTCCCGGCCTTGGTAATACTGCGCCCCTCCTGAAAAGAGGGGCGCAGAAAAGACTTTTCTTTAGGCTACCTCAATCAACCCTTCCCGGCCCTGTCGTCCATACCTGTATGCCGAACCTCTTCGCGAGCACAACGAGCCTCTCAAGGTGCCTTAAGTCCCCCTCGTCTTCGAGTATCAACAACACCCCAGGCCGCCTCCCGGTCATCTCTGCGTAATAGAGCGACTGTCCCACCGCCTCGGCCCACTTCGAGGCGAAATCGACCTCGACCGCGTATTCTCCAGTAAGGCAGTCGACGCGGGTCTTATCCGGCAGGGTATATTCGACGACGCCGCCGACGTCCGCGCACCACTCCTCCTGGTACGCCCTCTCGGGCGTACGCGCAAAGACAAGGCCCGGCAAAAAAAATGCCAGGAAAAGGATAGTGACAGCGTATCGCCGCATCCTTTACTTCCGGGGACTAAATTTTTACGGATTTCAGTCAAGATGAGGATTTACGAAGTGGTCCGGGCTTGGCCCGGAGAAAGACTTACTGGGAAATCTTATCTGAAAAATTCAGGGAGTCAAGGGGTCAGTCGTTGTCTAACGCCTCTGCCTCCGGGAGGGCCGCCGTGTTGTTCACGAGAGAGCGCCATTTAACGGCGGCGTCAGCAACGGCTACGACCGCGAGAGCGGCCATGGCCGCTACAAGTACCGAATCGAGCCTGAATGTGAATGCGTCGGAGGGGTTCACGGCTGTCGCCGCCTTTGTCGAGAATATCCAGAAGAGCTTCCACGAGGCGACGATCGTCATGACGAACATGAATACCATGGGTATGAGCGTCACGAGCGCGTACTTGATATTGTCCGGCTTGAGCTTAAGTATTATCGTCGTTCCGACGGTAAGCGCGAGCGCGGCGAGCAACTGGTTTGCGACCCCGAACATCGGCCAAATCGTCGAGACGGACCCCGAGCTTATAAGGTACGCCCACGCGACGACGACGAGCGCGCTCGTCAACACCGTCCCCGGCATCCAGTTGGTCCTGCCGAGCGGCTTATATACATACGCTCCGAGTTCCTGGAGTATGAACCGCGCGACCCTCGTGCCGGTATCTACCGTCGTCAAAATAAAGAGCGCCTCGAACATGAGCGCGAAGTTGTACCAGTAGGGCATGAGCCCCTTCATGCCGGGCAGCGCCGAGAATATGTACGACATCCCGACCGCCAGCGACACCGCGCCTCCGGGCCGCCCGGCGACGTTCACCCCGACGGTCTCCGACAATTCGTTTATGTTCACAGGCGGAAAGCCGAGCGCGGTGAGCGCGTCGGTTGATAAGGTCGTGTTTATCGCGAAGTAGTCTCCGGGGATAAGGACGGTAGCCGCGATTATCGCCATCACCGCGACGAACCCCTCGGCGAGCATCGCGCCGAAGCCTATTAATTGAATGTCGCCCTCGCTCTTTATCATCTTGGGCGTGGTGCCCGACGATATAAGCGAATGGAAGCCCGAGATCGCGCCGCAGGCGATCGTTATGAACATGAACGGGAAGACGGCCCCCGGTATAACCGGCCCGCCGCCGTCTACGAACCTCGTGAACGCGGGCATCTGTATCTCAGGGGCCATGAATATGACGCCAGCCGCGAGTATCAGGACCGTGCCGATCTTCAGATAAGTCGAGAGATAATCGCGCGGGCAAAGGAGCATCCATACGGGAAGGACAGAGGCGACGAACCCGTATGCCGCCATGATGACGACTATCGTGGTCTTATCGAGCGTAAAGAAGGGGCCGAGGGCGGACTCAGGTATGTACCTCCCGCCGATTACAGCGGCAAGCAGGAGCGCGACGCCTATGACGCTCACCTCTCCGACCTTCCCGTGCCTTATTTTATATAGATAGAGGCCCATGAAGAGCGCGATAGGGATCGTCGCGAATATCGTGAAGGTCCCCCACGGGCTCTTGTACAGGGCGTTCACTACGGCGAGCCCGAGCCCCGCGAGCGCGACGATGATGATAAAGAGTATGGCAAGCGCGGCTGTAAACCCTGCTACCGGCCCTATCTCTTTTTTAGCGATTTGAGCGAGCGACGAGCCGTCCCTCCTGACTGACGCCGCGAGTATGACCATGTCGTGGACGGCGCCGCCGAAGGCGGCGCCTATGAGTATCCAGAGGAAGCCGGGGAGATACCCGAACTGCGCGGCGAGGACCGGGCCTATTAGCGGCCCTGCCCCGGCTATGGCCGCGAAGTGGTGGCCGAAGAGGACGAGCGTGTGCGTCGGGTGGAAGTCCTTGCCGTCGTTGTGCTTATAGGCCGGGGTCTTCCTGCCCTCGTCTAACGCGAGTATCTTCGCTGAGATGAACGCGCCGTAGACCCTGTATATGACGATAAAGAAACAGGCCGAGGCCGTCACAAGCCAGAGCGCGTTCACCGACTCCGACGGGCTCCATACGCGCACAGCGAACCCGAAGGAGACAGCGAAGACGATCGAGAGTATGCAAAGGATGATGGTCGAGGGCTTCATAAGGGCTAATGAGTATTTTAAGGTAAAGGGAGGGAGGGTGTCAATAAGGGAGGGCCCTTTTAGCAATCCCCGAATTAGAATTGCGGGTTCAGGTTTGCAACCTGAACCCATTGTTTCGTGACCTTAATCGCGTTTGTATCGACTGTTTGAATCTTCTGCCTAAAGCCCTTTTGCGCGCTCCGCGCGCTTTTGGCGATGGCTCCGAGCGCTTTCTTCCTCCCCCACCCGCTCGCTCGCCCCTTTAGCGCTTCGCGTAAATCTTCCTCGGCTCGCTCGCCTCTTCCTCTCTTAGGCGCTCTCCGCCATGCGCCCGTGTGTTGGTAAAACAAAACGAAAAAATTTTGCATTTTTTCCGCTTCGCCCCAAGGGAATAAAAATCCCCGGCCTTGATTAAAAGGCCGGGGATGAATGGTCTTATGTTCGATTCGTTTGGGCTTGAAACCGCCGCTGGCGCCTATCCCTTAAACTTCCTCCTCACAAAGCCGAGCCCTACAAGGCCGCTTCCAAGGAGAAGCATCGTGGAGGGTTCGGGAACGGAAGCGGTGTCATTGAAGGTAAAGTTATCCCAATAGACGCTGTTGTTATTCACACCTACGCCATAGAACTCAACCCAGGCGATAGATGCCGACCCTGTTGAGACGCTGAGGGTATTGCCGGCATAAGAAGACGCGGGGTTGTAAAAGAAGGCTGAATCGACAAGGGTGTTAAACGAATCGTAGGCATAAAGATACAGGTTGTCTGCATCCGCGTCATAATCTCCTATAGTGACGCTTACGTAATCCGTCAGCGATGATAGGGTAGCGATCGTGCTGTTGCCAGCGGTATTAAACGGAAAATTTAACACCGCCTGACCGGAAAAATCAGGGTCCAAGGAAACGGTTTGAATTTGAAAATCACTGCCGCCAGTGTTGTCGAAGGTTACGCCAAGGAAGTTGGTGTTGAAAGCCGCCTCCGTATAATTACCGCTGGCCAAGCTGTTGAAATCATAGGTTATAAGCGTCGCCTCAGCATTTGCCGCAAAGGATACTACTCCAATGCTGAGCAAAATCATTAGTGCTCTTTTCATGATTCGCCTCCTGTCCGGGTTTTATCACTAAATAAAAGCAAATCACGTGCCAAAAAAACTAAGTATGTAATTTTCTTCAAGTATCAAAAATGATAAAACAGATAAATGTAAAAAAACTTGACACCTTCTTTTTAAAAAAAAGGAGGCTACCGCATTATCCCCTTATAATTCAACACATTAGGTAATAGCTGAAGAGTGTAAAAAAATCGTTAAATTTTTATAGCTCTCCGAGGCTCAATCTGCCCCTGCCATACATGCGGCAAATCCGAAGGAGAAGGCGAAGACAATCGAGAGTATGGCAAGGATGATGGTCGAGGGCTTCATAAGGAGCTAAATAGTATAAGGTAAAGAGAGGCGGGGTGTCGATAAAGGAAGGCCCTCACGGCATTAAGCCCGCAAAAACAGACTTGAAATTACGACCCCTCCCAACCTCCCCTTGTAAAAAGGGGAGGAGTTATAAAGCTCCCCTCCTTGACAAGGAGGGGCCAGGGGAGGTCGCTCTTTTGCCGATTCAGGTTTGTAAGGTTTGCAAACCCATTAATTCGTAACCCTAACCGCGTTTGTATCGGCTGTTTGAATCTTCTGCCCAAAGCCCTATTGCGCGCTCCGCGCGCTTTCGAACAAAAGCTTGTCATTGCGAGCGGAGCGAAGCAATCTCATCTTTTGACCCATGCGCAAGAGATTGCTTCGTCGCTTGCGCTTGGCGCGCGGCCAAAGCCAAATCAATGCCCGTGGACTTTTCGGGGCACAGCCGCTTGACACCGATTAGCTGGTCCGGCGCGGACCGCTCCTCGCAATGACAGCACGGTTTTTTCATCGTTTCTGCGGGTTCAGGCTTGTAACCTGAACCCATTAATTCGTAATCCGAACATACTGTATGGGTTATTCGCATCTTTTGCCCAAAGCCGTTTTGCGCGCTCCGCGCGCTTTTGGCGATGGCTCCGAGCGCTTTCTCCCTCTACCCCCCGCTCGCGCGCCCCTTGCGCGCTCATTTCCCAGTTGTTTGCGCGCCGAGCGCAAGCGTCTAATCTCCCCCGGCGCGCTCGCCTCCCCTCCCTTAGGCGCTTTCCGCCATGCGCCTGTGTTTGTAAAAACCAAAAAAAAATTATTAGAGGATTAGTATGGTAGGGTGCGCGCAACGCACCCTATACGGCTTTGACGCCCCACCAATTCGTGGTTTCGGTCTTAAACACGAAGCTCTTAATCTCCGGATCTTTGGAGTACCTTTCGACATACGATTTATTCATCTTCCATCCAGACGCCAACTTCCTATTCGGAAATAGTTCGAGCAGATGGTCCATTGACAAAATATAGCCTCTAATAATGTTTCCTGCATCTACGACTATGGCGAAATAAGGGACCACGCCGAAAGCCTTACATGCGGCCTCAGCTTTGGTGAAGTTATCGTTCGGAATGGTGATGTATTCTTCTTCAGCGCCTTCGCTTCGACTTCGACTTTTTACCGAGATGCCCATCACTTCATTTGTATTGGGATTCCGAGCAATTATATCGATTCCGGTATGGTCAACAAAAGCACACTCGAAGCCATATTTCGAGAGCCAATAGAGAATCATGGCTTCTCCAAATTCACCAGCTATTCTCGAATGCCGCGTGCTCTTATTTATTTTCATTTCGTCATTTTGTACGATGGGCTCCGCCCATCAATCCCCCTACTTCTCCTCGTCCCTTATCCAGTCCACGGGCTTGCCGGACAGATACTTCTCCGGGTCGCGCTCGAACCTCTCCTTGCAACCCTCACCGCAGAAGTAGTAAGTCGTGCCCTTGTATTCATACCTGGAAGGGGCCTTTTCCTCGGAGAGCTTCATCCCGCAGACCGGGTCTTTTGTCATATCTCCCTCTTTGAAAGGACCGCCCCTTTGACGTCCCCGCCGACGGTTATCTCCGGGATGCGTAGAGTCGGCTGTGCGTCGGATACCGGCACGCCCTGCGCGTCCTTGCCGCAGGTGCCGATGCTGAAGCCCAAGTCGCTCCCCACCATGTCTATGTTCATGAGGACTTCGGGGCCGTTGCCCGTAAGCGTCGCTCCCCTGACCATCTCTCCTATCTTTCCCTTCTCGATAAGATAGCCCTCTGTCACCTCGAATACGAAGTCGCCGTTTACGGTATTGACCTGGCCGCCGCCCATCTTTTTGACGAACAACCCCTTGTCGAGCGACCTTATGATGGCCTCCGGGTCGTCCTTGCCCGGCGCGATGAGCGTGTTCGTCATGCGCGGGATGGGCCTGTGGTGATAGGACTCTCTCCTTCCGTTCCCCGTAGGCTTGTGTCCGCTCTTCATGGAGTTCAATCTGTCGCACATGTAGCTCTTCAGGACACCATTCTCGACGAGCACGGTCTTTTCCGCCCGCACGCCCTCGTCGTCAAAGAAGAACGACCCCCTCTTGTAAGGGATGGTAGCGTCGTCGAGGACGGTTATGATCGGGGCGGCTACCTTCTCGCCGATCTTGCCGGAATAGACGGAGAGGTTCTGTTGCGCGAGGTCGGCCTCCAACCCGTGGCCCACGGCCTCGTGTATCATCGTGCCGCCTGCGTCGGATGAGAGTATCACGCCCATCCTGCCTCCGGGGGCCCTGCGCGCCTTGAGCATCGAGAGCGCCCTCTTTGCGGCGGTCCGTGCTACGGTCTCCGGCGGGGTCTCGTCGAACGCCTCTATCCCGAACGCGCCGCCGAGCGGCTCGTAGCCGGTCTGGACGACGTCGCCTTCCTTCGATACCGCGTTGCACAAAAATATGAGCCCTACCCGTTCTTCTTCCACCCACTCGCCGAGCGAGTTCACGACCGCCAGCCTCTTGAAGCCGTCGCCGTAGACGACCCTCACCTGGACTATCCTCTTGTCCGTCTTCCAGGCGGTGTCCATCGCGCGGTTCACAAGAGAGACCTTCTCTTTCAAATCGGTCTGTATCGGGAGCTTCTTTATGTCGAAGCCCGGGGCCTTCTCCTTCTTTACGAGGCCTATGTCGCCGGCCTCTTTCCCATCACGCACGCCGTTGGCGACCGTCCTCGCGACCTCAAGGAGCCCCTTCTCTGTCAGGTCGTTCGTGTAGGCGTAATAGGTCTTGAGGTTGGCGATGACCCGGACTCCGCACCCCCTGTCGCGGCCCGTTATGACCTTCTCTATCCTGCCCTCCTCAGAGACTATGGAGGTGTTATAGGTGTCCTCGACGTAGATGTCCGCGAACTCGCCTCCGTTTTTGAGAGCGGCTTTAAGGACCTTGAACGGCTCGAACGAGTCAATCATTTATCCTGTATCTCCTTTAGGAATCTTTATTGTCGAACAGATTTGCTGGAAAGGCGGAACAATAAGAGAGAGCTTTCGGCCCCTCCCTTTGCAAGAGAACTTTGTATAGACGCTGGATTCCCGCTTTAAGCGCGCGGGAATGACGGCATAACAGAGGGGCATGGGGAGGTCCGTTTAATCTCCCCCCGCCCCTCTTTAGAAAAGAGGGATAAAGAAGAAACCTTCAAAACGCCTCTCATCGCCAGATACTCTCCCCTACTCCGCGCCCCTCGGCTTTCGCACCTTTTGCTCGAACCTCTGGCACGGCAGGCCCGACGAGTTGAAGACCACGGCAGAGGGGACCTCCCGGCTCTTGAAGCCGAGCGCCTTGCACCCCCTCGGGAAGAACTCGTCCCAGGTGATGTAAAAGAACTTGCACTTGAAGCAGTCTACCTTCAGAACGGCCATCTTTGATATCCGTCAAACCGTTTTTGGGCCAGTCTCTTCCGGGGGCTCGAAGCCACGGTATTTAAGCAGCTCGTAGAGCTCCGCCCTTGTCTGGAGCTTATCGAGCATGCCTTCCTGAGTCCCCTTATCCCTTATCTCAAGAAGCGCGTTCTCAATAGCCTTCATCGCGGCGCGAAACGCCGTCATCGGGAATATAACGATAGAATAACCCATCTCCTTGAATTCATCCACAGTGAAATATGGGGTCCTGCCGAACTCGGTCATGTTGGCCATGAGCGGAGCGCGGACCTCGCTCGCGTAGTATTCGAACTCGTCCCTTGTGGTGAGCGCCTCCGGGAATATGATATCGGCCCCGGCCTCCGCGTATAAACGTCCCCGCTCTATCGCCGCCTCTATGCCTTCGATCGCGTAGGAGTCGGTCCTCGCTATGATGAGGAACTCTTCGTCCTTCCTCGCCTTGACCCCAGCCTCTATCTTTGCCGCGAACTCCTCAGGCGTAACGACCTCTTTGCCCGGCAGATGTCCGCACCTCTTCGGGTATCTCTGGTCCTCTATTTGAACGGCCCTTGCGCCGAGCTCTTCAAATAAGGCCACCGTGCCGCCTGTCTCCTCAGGACCTCCGAAGCCCGTGTCGCAGTCGACTATAGCAGGGATATCGACCGCCCTTATCATATACGAAGCCAGGCGCGCCACCTCGTCCCTCGGGAGCAACCCGGCGTCCGGGAGGCCATTTGAGTTTGATACACCTGCGCCCGAGACATAAAACGCCTTGAAGCCCGCCTTCTCGACGAGCATTGCCGAGGCCGCGTCGAACGCGCCCGGTACGACGAGTGCCTCGCCCTTCCTGATAAGCCCCTTAAGACCTCCGGCCAACCGAGCCTCCTATTCCCATCTTAAAAGCCCCCTTATATCAGAGGCCTTTTCAATATTCCAGAGCGCATCTAACGCCCGCTCCATGCTCTCGCCTGAAAAGAGCCAGCCGGAAAGGGCCCTGAACTTCTCTTCGACCTCTCGGTCGGTGAGCGCATCTTTCGGATGGCCCTTGGGATAGATGATCTCACGGGAGATGCGTCTGTCAGAGGCGAGCTTCACTTCTATCCTGTTCGGGACGGCCTCGGGATAGAGCCTGTCGAGCGCATCGTCTACAGTGACCCTTACCTTTTCCGCGAGCCCCAGTATCCGCGCGTCCTCGAGCTTTTCAGTGAAAGTGGCGAGGTTCACGGTGCCGTCGGCGAGCGCCGCGGCGACGACGAACGGCAGGCTGTGGTCGGCGGTCTCCCGCGTCTTGGGCCTCCATTTCTCCGCCCCCGAGATTATCTCATAAGCCGCCCTGAATGTCTTTACCTCGACGGCCTCTATCGCGTCCCCTTCCTCCATCTCGTTGTATATCTCTATCGCCGCGCCCACGGCGGACTGCGCGTGGTACTCGACGGGGAAATACTTGATGTAGGTGTCGAGTATCCTGAAGTGATCATGTCTCCCCCGAGCAAGGGGCTCGAGCTCAAAAGGCCCTGAGACGAGCTTCATAAAACCGAACTCGCCCTCGAATATCGGAGAAGGCCCTGTCATGCCGTTCTTCGCGAGCATGGCGGCGAATACCGCCTCCTTCGAGGCATGTGCGAAGGCCGCGCCCTTCCACATGGAGAGCTCCCCGGCCCTCGTCTGCCTTAAGGCGGGCGAGGTCGTCCCCGCCATGCCGAGCGCGTGGACCGTCTCTTCTTTTGACAGCCCCATGAGCATCGAGGCGGCAAGGGTAGCCGAGAACGCGCCGTAAGTCACGTGGTCCCAGCCGCGCGCCCTTAAAGAGGCCGCGTCGCAGAGCCTGCACTGGAGCTCGTATGCCGCAACGATAGCGGTTACCAACTCTTTTCCGTTTCTACCGGCGGCCTCTGCCGCGGAGAGCGCCGCCGCGATATTGTCTGAGGGGTGCGCGGGCTCCTTCGACAGATAAGTATCGTTGAAGTCGAGGTATCTTATGAGTATGCCGTTTATGAACGCCGCGTACTCAGGAGAGGTCGCGCCACCGCCAATGATTGCGGATGACGGCCCGTCTTTTATCGAAGGCGCCACACTCAAGGCGGCCTTCGCGGGCGGGGCCCCGTAGGCCCCGAGAGCGCAGGCGAAGGAGTCGATCAAGCGCCTTTTCACCTCGCGGACGACCGCGTCGGGGAGGTCCTCGAACTTAAGCGAGCCGTACCCCGCTATCTTTTCGGCCAAAGTAATGCTCATTAGAAGCGCCTTTCGCGCAAGCTAAATATAACCCATAAGCCGGCCCCCGGCAAGGGAGGCCCCCGCAAGATACAGTATATCCCAAAATCCCGCTTTTCTTGACAAACGCCCTTATAGGGATATCCTTAAAATCGAAAGGACGCATGGTGATGAGAAACCCCGACCCGTATGAGGACAGGAGGGACGCCGGCCGCTCGCTCGCCGAAAAGCTTAAAGCCTACGCCTCCGAACGCCCCGTAGTCGTTGGACTGCCGAGGGGCGGGGTGGTCGTGGCCGCGGAAGTCGCCCGCGCCCTGAAAGCCGACCTCGACGTGATTATAGCGGGCAAGCTCCGGGCCCCCTATAACCCCGAGCTCGCCATAGGCGCGATAACCGAGGACGGGCGCGTCTATCTTAACGAGCTCGCCATAAGGGGCCTTCACATCAAGCCGGACTATCTGGAGAAGGAAAAAAAGGCGCGCCTCGCGGCTATTACCGAGAGGCTTACCCTGTACCGGAGGATAAAGAAGAAGGTCCCGCTCAACGGCAAGACCGTCATAATAGCCGACGACGGGCTTGCAACCGGCGCTACGATGATCTCCGCCATACAGGCCGCCTCAGCCGAGAGGGCCTCGAAGATAATCGTCGCGGTCCCCGGCGGGCCGGAGGACTCGGTTGAGCGGATCCGGGGGATGAAAGAGGTCTACGATGTGGTCTGCCCGGTCATACCGCCGCTTTTTTTCGCGGTGAGCCAGCTCTACGCGGACTTCAGGCAGGTCGAGGACGAAGAGGTAATAGAAATACTCAAGGAGTTTTCAGATGAGCGGAAAGTATGATTCGAGACCGAGGGTCTTTCACCCGAAGATACGGGGGTCGAAGAACAGGGATTGAGCCCGGATTTGAACCCCTCTTTTTTAAAGAGGGGTTTGGGGAGATTATTTTAATACCGTCGATTGATAATCCCCCTGAATCCTCCTTTAGAAAAGGGGGAGATGCCTTTTACGGCCCCCTGTCATTCCAGCGCCTTTATATACCCGTCTATCTCCTCTTTCTCCGCGTCCGATAGCCCTGTAAAGAACACCGCCATGCCCGGGTGGGATACGAGCCTCTTGAACGGGTCTTTAGGGTTCGCGATGATGTTCAGGTCCTTGTTTATGGCTATGTTGTAAAGGACCCTCGCGGGCGTCTCAAGCTGTCCTTTCGAGCCCGGGAGCGAGAACTTGAGCTGACAGAGCGCGTTTACGGGGAGCGGGCTCAAGGTGACGATGAACATCCCGTCCCTGCTTAAGTGCGACGCGTTGGTCCTCATGGTCCGCGGCCCGCTTTTAAGCTCCACCGGGATGTTCACGGGGACCCTGGGGTTCCTTTTGAGCATCTTGTTGTAGAACAGGGCCTTGTTCAAGAGGAAGGAGGCGTCCTCGGCTGAAGACGAGGGCGAGACGACGCCCATGAGCCCGGCCTCCTTCAACGGCTGGAGCTCGTCAAGCGCGTCAATGGAGGCAAAAACAAGGAAAGGCTCGGCCTGTTCATGCGCCCCCCTCTCCTTCAATCGCCTCAGGTCCTCCATGTCCGCGACCTCGAAGATGCGCAGATCGCCTGGATCGGCCTGCCGGTCTCGCGTATCGGTCCTTACCTCGTACCCGCAGTCCTCGACGCGCTTTCTGAAGTCGCCGGTAAAGGCGTCCCCCTTGCCTATGAAAACCACGCTGTGTCCCATATACGTCAACCCTTCAATGTGATCTTGTCCATCTTTATCGCCGCCATCGCGGCCCTGTGCTGGCGAGTTGCGAAGTCCTTTATCTCGCCCCCCCCTCCATTCGCCCTCGAGATGTCGTTCCAGAGGGACTTTTTCGAGAAGAATATCCTGCCGCCGCAGTATATTATCGTTTCAATGGAAGGCGAGCCCCCGCCCTGGACCTCGGTCTGGACGTGGTAGACGGCGCCCCCGTGGCTCACGTTGTCGTTGAACCCGAATACCTCCTGCTCACGGGCCGCCTCTTCCGCATCCTCAAGGGGTTCTACCGCGCCTTCGCCTTGCGAGGCCTTAAGCAGGCTCTCTATGATCCAGTCCATGTCCCTGTGAGCGTCGTCCGCCGACTTGTCGCACATGAACGGCCTCATGCGCCTGGCCGCGGCCTTGACCGACGGCCTCGAATAGAGGACGCCTATGTAGTCCGTATCGAGGCCCAGGAACGCGGTAGCGGCGGACCTGAACGCGTCGACGACCTTGAGGTCCTCCTTCGTTGCGGCCATGTTGAGAAGGACCCGGGGCCTGAATGACTTTATCTCGGCTATCGCGCCCTTTGCCGCCACCCTGTCCGTCGAGGCTATCTTTTCGCAGAGGTCGGAGAAGGTCTTGACCGCTCCGCCGCTCCGCGCGTCGGTCGCGTCCCTGACCATCCGCGCGATCTCTTCGTTTTCCGCAAAGAGCCGCTGGAGCCTCCTGTAGACGAAGCTTTTGAGGAATATGTAGGCGTTCTGGATAGCCGCGGGCTCTGGGACGAGGACGACTATGCCTTCGTTCGAGACCGCGAAGAAGTCGAGTATGTTGTAGGTGGAGCCGGCCCCGAGGTCTACGAGGATAAAGTCCGCCTCTAACTGTTTTATGTGGGAGAGGAGCCTCTGTTTCTGCGCAAAGGCCGGGTTGGCTATCCCCAGGAACTCGCCCCCGCCGGTTATGAGGCGCAGGCCCCTGACCTCGGTCTCGATCGCGGTCTCCTCAAGGGTAGACGCCCTGCCCTTCAGAAAATCATCGAGCCCCTTTGACGGGTGCTTTATGCCGAAGTAGGTGTGGAGGTTCGCTCCGCCCAAGTCCGCGTCGACAAGGACGACCTTTTTGCCCCTCTGAGCCAGCGCGCAACCTATGTTGGCGGTGGCGATGCTTTTCCCGACGCCGCCCTTTCCCCCGCCGACGGACCATATTGATTTTTTTTCCGGCATTGCCGTATCTAGTACCCTTTTCACCTGAAATTGTCAACATTATTCAGGAGATAAATTGTTTAAAACCCTTGACAAACGCCCGCACTGATAGTACAAATTATTAATAGGTAGTAAAGTATAAAAAATATAACTCCCTGGCCTCAAGGCCCCTCCACGGTGCGCACCTGTGCGGAAGCCCCTGAAAGATAAAGCCTGTCTCCTCTTTTTCGCGTTCTTCTCTGCGGTAACGCTCGCAGGTTGCGGCGGCATGGCCGAGGACCTCGACACCCTCATAAACGCGGACGTCACGAAAAAGGTCGACGAGAAAGCGAACCTCGACGACTACTACGAGAAGTTCTACAAAGAGGTCGCACGAAGGTCGCACATCAAGCCCGGCACCTCCGATATAAAGGCCCTCGACTCGCTCCCCAAGGACCCATCGGGCAACGTCAACTGGACCGCGGCAGTGGTAAACGGCTATATAAACCCCAGGGGCTCTCTCGACCCGGGCGTCCCGGAGGACCAGCCGCTTAACTTGAACATTTTCATAGAGGCCAAGGTCCCTCTCATGGCGAATGTCCTCTTCCCGCACTCGATACACACCTACTGGCTGAGTTGCAACAACTGCCACCCGAAGATATTCATACCCGAGGCGGGCGCGAACCCGATCTCCATGGACGAAATATTCAAGGGCCAGTGGTGCGGCAGGTGCCACGGCAAGGTCGCCTTCACCTTCTGGCCGAGGGAGAACTGCGTCAGGTGCCACATTGTATTGAAGGGGCAGTCCCTCGAGAGGGAGACCTTCAAGTAGGGGCATTCCTGGCCGGTGCCCTTCGGAAACTATTGAGCAAGGATCAGGCAAAATCATCTTGATATGAACTTTGCCGGTCCGGCAAGGACTCCTTGACTTTGACGGATTCAGCATAGTATCATTTTAAGGTTGGTAAGGCCCGGGAAGATTCCGGAAGACGCATAAACAATAATACTACACAACAAGGAACGAGTCCGACATGAAGAAGATATTCAAGGTTCTCGTCACAATCGCCCTTCCCATTCTGATATACGGTTGCGCCGCGCCGCCGTTGCCGGACCTCTTATGGCCCGAACCCCCGGACGAGCCCCGGATAAAATATATACGGGACTTTCGCGGCGGAGCTGACTTCAAAAAAGGCTCGGCGGCGGTCGAAATTCTCCTCGGCGGCGAGGGCGGCGGCTCCCTTAAAAAGCCGATGGGCGTCCATACCGACATAAAGGGCAAGATTTATGTGACCGACACCGCGAACGCCGACGTCTACATCTTCGACACCGTAAACATGACCGGCACGAGCCTCGCGGCGATGGGCGCCAAGCTCTTCTACAAGCCCATAGGCGTCGCCACGGACGTAAACGGCAGGATATACGTCTCCGACTCCCAGACCGACACTGTGACGGTCGTCGACCAGACCGGCAAGATCGTCGGGAGCCTCGCCCCGGACCAGCCCTTCAAACAGCCGAGCGGCATCGCCTCGGATTTCGAGCGCAAGCGGATATATGTAGCCGACACGCACACGCACAACATCAAGGTATTCGATACCGAGACATTGAAGCACATAAACACTATCGGCAAGAGGGGCAAGGAGGAGGGCGAGTTCAACTTCCCGTCCTTTCTCACCGTCGACCCTAATGGCAACCTCTACGTAGTCGACACCATGAACGGCAGGGTCCAGATATTCGATTCAGAGGGCAAGTTCATACGGGCCTTCGGCCAGTTCGGGGACGCGCCCGGGATGTTCGCTAGACCCAAGGGCATAGGCGTTGACAGCGAGGGGCATATATACGTCGTGGACGCGGCCTTCAATAACATCCAGATCTTCAACGAAGAGGGGCAGATACTCCTCGCGTTCGCCTCCTACGGGAGCGACAGGGGGCAGATGATCCTGCCCGCCGGCCTCTCGGTCGATAAGGACGACTATATATATGTAGTAGACTCCTGGAACAGGCGGGTAGAGAAGTTCGAATACCTCGGGGACAAGGCGAAGGCGAGGACGAGCGTGAGCCCCAAGAAGTAAGAGACCATTCCAGGGCCCGGCAGGCGCGAGCCTGCCGGGCTTTTTATTTAGATTTTGCGGGTTCAGGCTTGTAACCTGAACCCATTAATTCGTAACCCGAACAGAGCCTGTACTGGCTATCCGAATTTTTCGCCAAAAGCCCTTTTGCGCGCTCCGCGCGCTTTTGGCGATGGCGCCGAGCGCAAGCGTCTAATCCACCCCGGCGCGCTCGCCTCTCCCGCCCTTAGGCGCTCTCCGCCATGCGCCTGTGTATTTGTAAAGACAGAACAAATCCTCTTTTTGTTTTTCAAAAACTCGCTCTTTTAACTTCCCCTCCCTTGATGGGAGGGGACTGACGGGAGGGTGAAAAAAATACCCCTCACCCCGGCCCTCTCCCACAAGGGGAGAGGGAGAACTTCTGGCGGGTTTCTCTGGCGGGTTCAAGTTTGAAACCTGAACCTGCAAAGGACATAATATGAGCGATGATGCCCGGCATACGATCTGGATTTCATTAATAAAGGCCCCGCTCCTTGTGCGCGAAAGGGCCCTTAAAGGGCTGGCCCGAAAGGTAACCGGGGGCATAAAAAGAGATATTTTTAGCAATAAAAACAATAAGTTATCATGCATTAGCCCTTCCATAAAAAATTATTAAAAACCTGTTAATTTTCCTCTTGACAGCCGTTAATATAAGAGTATAATGGTTTTAACTTAATGAAGGCTGACAAGGTTCACGGCGGGCCTTGACAGACCTCCAGGCGATGGATGCCTTGGTACTACCGATGAGTGGTGGTGGTAACTGAAGGCATTTTTTTTACCCAAAAAAAATGCCAGGGACGGAACGGAACTAAGGTATCTAAAAACCAACTTCTAAGGACTGAAAGGAGTCACATATGAAAAGGTTTCTCGCAGTCGCAGTAGCGGTCGCCTCGATAGGCTTCCTCACCGCCGGAACAGCTTCAGCCGTTGACACCTACGCCGCTGGCGATGCCGCATCAGGCATAGCCTCGGCGAGGCATAACCTCGGCGGTTTCTCGATGCACATAGGCGCCGTGGGCACAACCGAAATCTGCGTATTCTGTCACACGCCTCACCACACCAACACCGCCAACAACCTTAGGCCGATGTGGAACAGGGGCACCTCTGCTCCGACCTCCTTCACCGCCTACGGCACGACGATCGCGGGCACCACGATCGCCAACACCGACATCGGCTCGACCTCGCTTGCTTGCTTGAGCTGCCATGACGGCGTAACCACCTTCGACAACCTCGTCAACGCCCCTGGTAAGTCCGGCATAACCACTGGCGGTACGGACCGTGGCTACACCTTCTATGACTTCGGCACAGTCGTCTCCGACTTCATGACCTCCAGCAGGTTGAACATCGGCCTCAACCTCTCCAACGACCACCCGGTCTCCGTGACCTACAACGCCGGGACGGCCGCGGGCTTGAGGGCCACCAACACGACCATCAGCGCGATCGACCTTACCTCTGAGCTCAACACCTCTGCCACGACCTACGACAACGGCAACCTCACCAAGAACCTCTGGGCGGTAAAGGGCTTCGTCTCCGACACGGCGACGATCGCTGACCTCCTCAGGTCCGGCAAGGTTGAGTGCTCCAGCTGCCACGATCCGCACTTCAACAACAAGTCTTGGCAGGAAATCGACTCCACCTACTCGAACGTGACCGCGGACCAGGAAGCTGAGTCCAACGGCCTGTTCATCAGAAGGGTCGGCGGCAACACCGGTTCTGGCGTATGCAGAACCTGCCACGAGAAGTAAAAACCGCTCGGTCGCAAGACCGAATCGGATAAAAAAGAAGGGCCGGGAAACCGGCCCTTCTTTTTTTTTGCCTCCATACCCTCCCCCCTCTCCTGAAGGCGCAATCGCCTCCTCGACAACCGCATTTCCTGATGTATACTCATCTATGTTGGGATAGAAGCCTCAAAACCGGGAAAAGGAGGTAAAAAAAGCCGATCCGACCGATAGGCTGACGGTATTCAACCTGAGAGGAGCAACTCATGAGATATTTGAGAGCTGTTACCCTTTTGGCCGTCTCAGTCTGCATCCTTTCCGCAGCCGCCGCGGAGGCCCTTGACACCTACCTGGCCGGAGACGCCGCGACCGGCATAGCCGGTTCCAGGCACAACCTCGGCGGCCTCTCCATGCACATAAGCTCGCAGGCGACCACCGAGATCTGCGTATTCTGCCACACGCCCCACCACACGAACACTACGAACAACATGAAGCCTATGTGGAACAGGTCCGCGCTCTCCATCACGAGCTTCACCGCCTACGGCACGACCGCCTCTTTCTCGACCATTTCCAACACCGACATAGGCTCCGTCTCGCTCGCGTGCCTCTCCTGCCACGACGGCGTCACCACCTTCGACAACATCGTGAACGCGCCCGGCAGGGGCGGGGTCACCCAGGGGGGGTCCGACCGAGGTTACGAGTTCCTCTTAACGGGGATCCTCGTCTCCGACTTCATGACCGCGTCCCGGCTCGTCGTAGGCGTAGACCTCTCGAACGACCACCCGGTCTCCGTCCTCTATCTCGCGGGCACTGCCGCGAGCCTCCGCCCGACGAACACGACCATCAGCCAGATAGACATCACGGCCGGCCTGAACGTGACCGCGATTTCATTCGACAACGGCAATATGAGAAAGAACCTCTGGGCCATAAAGGGGTTCATCTCCGACCAGGCAACTATCGCGGACCTGCTCCGGAACGGCAGGGTCGAGTGCTCCTCGTGCCACGACCCGCACTTCAACAACAAGTCATGGCAGGAGGTCGACTCGACCTACACTACCGTCGCCGCATATCAGGAGGTGGAATCGAACGGCCTTTTCCTCCGCAGAGTAGGCGGCAACACGGGTAGCGGGCTTTGCAGGACGTGCCATAACAAATAGGCGGTAATGGAAAGTGGCGCGCCAAACCAAAAAATCGGCATTTGAGATCTCAGTCCAGGGGGCCGGTCCGGCCCCCTTTTTTTTTGCCTTCCCCCTTTGCCGCCCCTTTCAAGCCAAAGCGGCTTTCCCCGTAAGTTAAAATTTTTTAATAATCGCATAATCGTCATTTTAAGCTGAAAATATAGAATGTACCCCGGGGGACGCTTAACCTCCCCTGAAGATAAGATTTTAGATTTATTATTTATTTCCGTTATATTATAATAGCCAATCAATAAACCCCGGAGGTCCAAAAAATGTCAAGCTTCTCAAAAAGGCTCTTCGCCGCGGCCGTCTTTGTCGCGCTCCTCGCCCCGGCGTCGTTCGCGGCCAATTCGCCGACGGACGTGATCGCAAAGGTCAACGGAAAGACCATAACGAGGGAGAACCTGGATACCGCCACGAACAACCTCCTGCCCCTCATGACATATCACCAGTCGGTCTCCGACGAACGGATGAGGGAGATACAAAAGCAGGCGCTCGAGAAGCTCATAAACAACGAGCTCATGTACAAGGCCGCCGTCGACTCCAAGCAGGCCGACGTAAATCCGAAGGAAATAGAGGCGAGGGTAAAGGACCTCAAGAAGAAGCTCCCGAAGGGCGAGACGATCGAGAAGGTCTTGAAGAGAAGCGGGATGACGCTCGCCGACCTCAAGGAGGACTTCAGGAAGGACATGGTCGTCGAGAGGCTGTCAAAGAAAACGAACGAAGAGCTCAAGAAACTCTCGGAGAAGACCGTCGACGAGGCGTTCATGAAGGACTACTACCAGAAGAACCTCGCGAAGTTCAAGGAGCCGGAGCAGATACACTTAAGGTCCATACTCGTCAAGGCCGACCCCTCCGGCGGCCAGAAGGTCTGGAACGAGTCGCTCAAAAAGGCCAAGGAGATAGCCGATAAGGCGAAGGCCGGAGAGGACTTCGCGAAGCTCGCCGAGAAGCACTCGGAGGACCCGTTCGCTAAAAAGGGCGGCGACATGGGCTGGTCCCACAAGGGCGAGCTCATACCTGAGATCGACGACGCCGCCGCGAAGCTCAAGGTCGGCGAGATCGGCGGCCCGGTCATGTCCATCTACGGCTACCACGTTATAAGGCTCGAGGGCAGCAAGCCCTCAGTGCAGAAGAAGTTCGAGGAGCTCAACAAGGAGAAGCTCGAGAAGGAGCTCGAGGCCAAGGAGTACAAGAAGCTCTGGAACGGATGGCTCAAAAGCCTGCGCGACTCATCCAAGGTCGAGTACGTCACAATACTAAAATGACGGCTACGGATCAGGGCCGTCCCGCATAAGGACGCAAGGATACCCTTTTCATGGACAAGAAACTTTTCGTAACGATAGCCGCCGCTTTTGCCGCGCTCCTTTCCGTCTCCGGATGCACCGGAGAGAAGAAGGGGGCTCCCCCGGAAAAGACCGCCGCGGAGGCCGCGCCGGCCGTACAGGCCGGCTCCGGCGACCCGGCCTCCGGCAAGGACATCTATTTCAGGTACTGCCACTTCTGCCACGGGCAGAAGGGCATGGGCGACGGCCCCGTGGGCATAGCCCTCTCCCCCCACCCGGCCGACTTCGTGAACGACGAGAAGAGGATGTCGAAGACCGACGCCGAGCTCTTTAAATCCATAACAGAGGGGATACACAAGGAGGTCGGCGGAGAAGCGATGTCCATGCCGAGGTGGCAGGAGATATTGTCTGAAAAAGAGAGATGGGACGTGCTCGCGTTCATAAGACAGTTGGAGCGCGAGGGCAAGACCGCCCCGAAATAAAGCCGGCAAACTCAAAGAGCGAATTATGAAAAAACTTCTTGCTTCAGTCGCCGTATCCCTCTGCGTCATGGCCTCTTCCGCCTTCGGGGCCGCAAGCGACTACGACCCGGTGACAGGCGAGCCCAAGTGCATGGACTGCCATACGCCCGACAGGAGGTACTCTACGGATTACACCAGGGACGAGACCTGTGTAGAGTGCCACGGCCCGGGCTTGAGCGACAAATACGTCGATATAAACAACAGGTTCAGGGAAAGCGCGGAGCTGGGCGAGATAGGCAAATACACCGAGACCGCCGCGGCTTCCGGCAAGGGCGCGGTGAAGGAGGCCGCCCCCAAGGGGATGATACTCATCCCGGCCGGGGAGTTCACCATGGGGTCTAACGAATGGTGGCCCAAGAGCCAGCCCGAGCATTCGAGGATGGTCGAGGCCTTTTATATCGACAAGTTTGAAGTGACGAATGCGCGCTACAAGGCCTTCGTCGACGCCACGGGCTACCCGGCCCCGGACCACTGGAAGGACGGCAGTATCCCCGAAGGCAAGAAGGACCACCCTGTCGTATACGTGACATGGAAGGACGCGGACAACTTCTGCAGATGGGAAGGCAAGCGCCTGCCCGATGAGGCCGAATGGGAGAAGGCCGCCAGAGGCACCGACAAGAGGACATTCCCCTGGGGCGACAAGTTCGACAAGGAAAAGGGCAACACACCCCAGTACGGGCATGAGGACACGCTCCCGGTCGGGTCCTTCGAGAGCGGCAAGAGCCCCTACGGAGTCTACGACATGGCCGGCAACGCCTTCGAGTGGACCGACAGCTGGTTCAAGCCCTACCCCGGAAGCACCCACCCGGACGAAAACTACGGGGAGAAGTACAAGGTGCTCAAGGGCGGCTCCTGGTACGACTGCACCACATACAAGTGCGGGATAAGCGCCCCGACATACAACAGGATATTCTTCCACCCGACCACGAAGAACAACAACTTCGGGTTCAGGTGCGCGAAGGACAAAAAATAAAAGGCCGCGATGAGATGAAAGGAGAAGGCCCGAACAAATACCTCGTCTTCACCGCCTTCGCGTGCGGCTCGATCATAATGGTCGTCGAGCTCATCGGCTCAAGGGTAATAGGCCCGCCTTTCGGCGTGAGCCTCTTCGTCTGGACCTCTCTCATCACCGTAACGCTCGTCTCCCTCGCCCTCGGCTACTGGCTCGGCGGCAGGCTCTCAGATAGGTTCGGGAGCCACGGCGCCCTCTTCACGGTAATATTCCTCGCAGGGCTCACCCTCATCGCGGTCCCGGTCATAAAAGGGACGGTCATAGGCCTCTCGCTCTCCCTGGGGCTCCGCGTAGGCTCGCTCGTAAGCTCGACGGCCCTTTTCGGCCCGCCGCTCTTTTTACTCGGCATGGTAGCCCCGTATACCGTAAAACTCTACATGGGCGACGGGAAGGACGGGATCGGGAGGACCGTCGGGTGGCTATACGCGGTATCCACCGCCGGGAGCTTCATCGGGACGGTATTGACCGGCTTCATCCTCATACCCAACCTCGGCGTCAACAACATCATCTACCTGTCCTCGGCCTCCCTCATCCTCATCGCGGCGGGCTACTGGCTCTTTTTCAGAAGGAAAGCGTACGCCGTCGCCGTCGCGCTCCTGCCGTTCGGCCTGCTGCTCTTTCCGAAAGACCTCCCGTCGGTCGTGAGGCCGGACGGCACGAACGTCTCCCTCATCGTGAACGAGGACAGCGCCTACGGGCAGATCAAGGTGGTGGATTACTCCTACGGCGGCCAGTTGATAAGAGAGTTCCTTCTCGAGAACATGATACAGGGCGGGGTCGACATGAAGACCGGCCTTTCAGTCTCCAAGTACACCTATTACATAGAAAAACTCGCGCGCGCTTACAAGCCGGACGCAAGGCGCGCCCTCGTGATCGGGCTCGGCAGCGGCATAGTCCCCAACAGGTTCGAGAGGCTCTACGGCATAAAGACCGACGTCGTCGAGATAAACCCGGCTGTCGTGGACGCCGCATCTAGGTACTTCTCCTACGACAGATCGCTCCACCCCACGTTCATCGAGGACGGCAGGTACTTCCTCAAGGGGTCTACTGAGCCTTACGAGGTAATAGTCCTCGACGCGTTCTCGGGAGACATCCCGCCGAGCCATCTCATAAGCCTCGAGGCGTTCGAGCTCGTGAGGGGGAGGCTTTCCAGAGACGGGGTCCTTCTCATAAACTTCATAAGTTCGAACGTGCCGGAGGACCTCGCGGCCCCGGCGTCGCTCCTGCGGACCCTGAAGGAGGTCTTCCCCCATGTCGACGTGTACACATCCGTTGAGTATTCCGACCCGTCGCCGCGGGTCGTGAACATGCTCTTCGCGGCGACTATGGAGAGGCGCGCAATCGAGGACTCCTACGACGCAGAGGTGCATCCCGGGTACGAGGAGGACGTAAGGACGCTCCTTGCGAGGAGGATAGATCTTCCTCCCGGGGAGGCGCTTTTTACCGACGATTTCAATCCCGTGGATTTCCAGGACTACAAGACAAGGGAGCGGTTCCGTTACAGCATAATCTCTGCTTCGGACCGCGCGATCATCCTGGACTGAAAAAGCTTGAAAAAGCCGCTTTAGACGGTTAATATTTCGCGTTCGGGCCGCTTTCAGCGTGCCTTGAAACTCCAAGGAGGTTCTTAGATGCGGTCCGTAAAAAGTTCGGGTTATCTGGCCATTACAGCGCTCGCAATCGCGCTTTTCGGATGCAAACCGGCTCCTGAGGACATGGTAAAGGTCCCCGGAGGCGAGTTCACGATGGGCAGTAACGAAGTCGACAGGGAGGCGAAGGCCATGCAGTACGGCGACAGGCGCCCCTGGTACGCGAACGAGAGGCCCGAGAGGAAGATGAAGCTCGGCACGTTCCACATCGACAGGACAGAGGTGACGAACAGGCAGTACAAGGAGTTCGTCGAAGGCGCAAAACACGCCGCGCCCCCGCACTGGGCTCTCGGCTCGTACCCCGAGAGCCTCGCCGACCATCCCGTGGTGTTCGTGACCTGGAAGGACGCCGATGAGTTCTGCAAGTGGAAGGGCAAGAGGCTCCCCTCGGAAGCGGAGTGGGAGAAGGCCGCCAGGGGCGCGGACGGGAGGATATTCCCATGGGGCAACGACTTCGACATAAAGAAGGTCAACACCATAGGCGAGTACGGCGGCACGGTCCCCGTAGGCACGCTCAAGGACGGGGTGAGCCCCTACGGCGCCTACGACATGTCCGGCAACGCCCAGGAGTGGACGTCCGACTGGTACAAGCCTTATCCCGATAACGAGTTCAAGGACCCGGACTACGGGGAGAAGTTCAAGGTGGTGCGCGGCGGCGGATGGGGAGGCATGGGCCACTACTCGCTCCAGGTATACGTAAGGGCGCCTTTCAGGAACGCCGCGCCTCCGGAAGGCCGTTACGACGACGTGGGTTTCAGGTGCGTCTGGTAAGTCTCCACGTTTAACGGCGCACGGCGCCTTTTTCAGTCCTTACGGACCGCTCGCCTCCGCCAGACCCGGCGGTCCGGCCAAAAAAATACACCGCAGGCCTGGCCGGACGGGCAAATCCGTATCGAACGGCTGAGACTTGATTTGCCCCCAAAGGCTCCGTTCGAGACTTTGGCCCTGCGCCGAGCAGTCGGGAAAAAGAACAATTTTTAGAGGTAGCCTTTAAACAAAGCGTCGGGCCGGGAAAGGACCGCTCTGCCATGCTCCGCAACAAACTGGCGCTCGTAGCCGCAGTAGCCGCAGTAGCCGCGGGCCTCTTTGCGCCTCAAAGGGGCTATGCCGTCGAAGAGGACCCGTACATCTACAAGTCCCTCGTGGGACGGGTCTATTTCGAGTTCGAGGAGGCCGCGACCGAGCAGAACGGCATATCGTCGGATTCGGCCCGCTTCCAGCAGACGTACAGCCTGGACTTCAAGGGAAACTTCATGTCCAGGAGGCTCCTCATCTACGACGCGGGGGTCGCATTAACCAACAACGACTATTCATCTAATTCAAGCGACGTCGCTACCCGTACAATCGATTATTACCTGCGTACGACCATACTCCCCAAGTCCGGCATACCGCTCACCCTCTACGGGCAGAGGACCGAGGACCAGACGAGTTCATCGGACAGGACCAAGACGACATACGGGCTCAACTGGTTCTTGAAGCTCCGCACCCTGCCGCAGACCTCGATCTACGCCGAAAGGGTCCTGTCGGAGTCCGACAGCGTCGATACCGAGACAGGCAATTACAAGGTGGTCCTTAAAAAGGAGATAGGCCCGACCGAGAACGACGCGGTCATGTCGTTCGCCACGAGCGACTCCTCCGACGGCACGAGCTCGACGGTAACGACGTTTAACGCGAATAACCTCACGAGGATCTCCAAGAGCACCCAGATCTACGCCGGCGCGACCCTCAGCCGGTCCGCCTCTGACGAGTCGGATTCGAACACCGATACGAGCCTCGAAGGCTTGAGCCTCCTGCTGAACTCCAAGCCGAGCCAGGACTTCAACCAGAACCACAGGTATGTATACTACAGGAACAAGACCGACGGGGACGAGCAGATAGGGACAAACTACTCAGGCGACATGGGTTACAGGCTGACGCAGAGGACGGACGCGAACCTCGCCGTGAGCCTCGGCACCTCCGAGAGCAACTCTTCCACGTCCACGTCCGAGACCGAGTCGCTTGGCGTAAGCGGCGGCATGAACTTCAGGGTCACCGACAACCTGATGGCCTCGGAATCGGTCTCATATTCGGACTTCAAGTCCAACTCAAACGCCTCGGCGGCTTCCACCGCGGACACGACCACGGATACGACCGATACCACCGACACGACAGACGGCACCGATACCGCTACCGACACCTCCGACACCTCCGCCACGACAGGCGACAGGACGACGCTCAGGGCGACCTCCAGGCTCAGCTACTCGAAGATATTCTCCCGGGCCGTGCTCGGCGCGGGATGGTCGATCGGCTACATAGAGGACAAGGCCGAGGGGTTCAGGACCGGACAGGGCCTGGAACACAGCGTCAACGCCTCGCTCGGCAACATAGACGTAAACCGGCACGTGGGTTTCGGCGTCGGCTTCTCGCAATCCGACACATACACGCTCGCGGGAGAGGACATATTCAGCCACTCGAAGAACTACAACGCCAACGCCTTCAACAAGACATTGAAGCAGTACGTCCAAATGAACGCAATGTACAACAAGTCGGTCTACGACTCCTATATCGACGTGACCGGCACCAGGAGCGAGACATACAGGCTCGACGCCACTTCCGCCTACTTCAAAAACTTCACCCTCCAGGGTTTCGCGGAGCACTCGAGCACCTTCAGCGGGGTGAGCGGATTCGGCCAGACCGACACAGTCGGGGCCTCCGTCGGGCATAACAGGCCGTTGTTCAAGGGCTCTCTGAACCTCTCGCTCTACTACGCCCTCATCGACTCCGAATACGAGGGCGGCTCGGACACTATAAGAGACCTGCAGTTCCTCACGCAGTACACTAAAAAATTCTATAACAACCTCAACTGGCAGGCTACCTTCCGCGTCACCCAGAAGAAGAGCTCGGAATCCGACAAGGACGAGACATCGTTCACCAACTCCCTCACTTATCCCCTGCGGGCCTGGCTCTTAGGGCTCGAGCAGATGAACTCGTACACGGTCGAGGACACTACCGAGACGAAGGAGGCCTCGATACTCTTCAGGGCCACGAGGGTATTCGTGAGGATATGGTAATGACCTCGGGCGCCTCCGGGAACATCCCGACCGATACCTCACCCCTCCCCTCGATCGCCCTTGCGGCGGTCGTCATCGCGCTCGCCTTTATCTCGTTCAACAGGAACTCGGTCTGGAAGAGCCCGGAGACCCTCTGGGCGGATGTCGTGGCCAAATCCCCGTCAAAGGCGCGCCCCCATTACAACTACGCGACGGTGCTTGCCGGAAACGGAGACCTCGACCGCGCGCTCGAGGAGAACTTGAAGGCCATCGAGATATACCCGTATTACGGGAAGGCGTACTTCAACATAGGGGCGATCTTCCACACATGGGGGAGGGTCGACGAGGCGATAGAGAAGTACGAGATCGCCGTGGCATTGAAACCCGACATAGTAGAAGCGCACAACAACCTCGGGTACGCCTATTACACAAAGGGCGGATACCAGGAGGCCTTGAGGGAATACAGGACCGCCCTCGGCATGAAACCCTCTCACGTGAAGGCTCGCATAAACCTCGGGTATCTTTACAGGGACACAGGCATGCTGGACGAGGCGATCGATGAGTACAGGACGGCGTTAAAGTACATGCCCGATTACGCCGACGCCTACAGGCTCATCGGCGAGGCCTATCTGCTCAAGAAGGACCCGGCCTCCGCGATAGAGAGCCTGAAAAGGGCGATAGAGCTCGCCCCTTACTCCGCGGAGGCCCACAACGGGCTCGGCAAGGCGTTCGAGATCTCCGGAGAGCCAAGGCTCGCCTGGGCTGAATATGAAAAAGCCCTCAGCCTGAACCCCGGCCTTCTCGATGCGGGAGAGGGCCTCCGTCGTCTTGACGGCGCACTTTAGGGCCGCTGGAAAATTCCAAATCTCTCAAGGAAGGCCGAAAGCCGGGACGTACACGGTTGGAACAGGTAAGAGGTGAATCGGCGTACTTCGCCTGCACGCCGGTGAATATAGAAGCGGACAAAACAGACGGGCTCTTTAAGCCTCAGGCCCTTATGACTTTAAGGGCGTCCGCGGCCTCGTTCCTTACGGCTTCGAACGGGTAATCGGTGAAGGCCTGCACATAGCCCTCGAACCCCCTGGCCCTCCCCCCGAGCGCGGTCACCACCTTCAGTATCTCGATGATCGTCCTCGAGTCCTTCCTGTCCCCCGCAAGCATCAACGCCTCGAATATCTTCGGCACGTCGGCGGCATCGAGCCTCGAAGACGCCCCCATGACGACTTCAGCGGCGGAGGCCACCGGCCCCGGCTCGCCGGAGTTGAGGATATGGAGCAGGGCCTCCATCCCTTTCCTGCCGCCCGTAAGAAGAGCCTGCGCCGAGGTGGACCTGTAGAAGGGCTCGGCCTGGTCCATGAGGTGCTTCCTCACGATCTCCATCCCGTCGGTGAAACCCTGCACGAGCGCTATCGCCGAGGCCTTTCTCACGTGGTAGACTTCGCTGTTCAGGTGCTCGACGAGCACGACCTTTGCGTCCGAGGTCTTAAGCCTCGCGAGCTCCTGGGCCGCGAGTATCGAGACGTCCTCGTTCTTGTGCTCGAGGCTCCCGACCATTATGTTATAGAATGCCTTGTTCCTTGAAAGGGAGATGGTGTGGAGTATGGTCTTGGGGAAGACCCCCGGCGGCGGGTAGTCTATAAGGTAGGAGAGCTCCTTTATCGTCCCTACCTGGTCTTCCTTTACGAGGTGGTTGAGGAGCATCGTCCCCTCCTCCCTCGTGACGGTCCCTGCCATGACCTTGGAAAACATATTGGCCAGCTTCTCGCGGGTCGTGCTCATCGGATTGGAGTCTTTCTTTTCAAGAGCCATGAATATCTTCCCTCAAAGCTTGACGCGGCTTTTTTATATTTAAACGGGCCCTGAAGCGCCTGCCCCGTCCCGGCCCGATGATTATATCATAATACGGCGGAATTCAACATAAAAGCCATGAAAAACAGAATGATTTCATCTGCGCATGAGGGCCCCTGCCCTTTTCAGGAACTCCGGGTCTCCGGGGAAGGCCTCGGC
>JACREV010000127.1 GCA_016218095.1 Deltaproteobacteria bacterium
GACCTTGCGCGCATAAAGACCCTGCTGAAAGAGCCCAAGGTAGTCGATCTCAGGAACGTCTACGAGCCTGAGGCGATGGCAAAGCTCGGGTTCGAGTACGTCTCGGTCGGCAGGGCGGATAAACACGTCGAGAGGACTGGCATACCGGCCGCCTCCGCGAGGGAAAAGGTCTGAGCTGTAGAATTTTATTGACTTGAGTCTTCCTCAGGTGGTATCTGTAGAAGAGTGAAGAGATTCGGCGGTGAAGGCGGTTTTTCAAGGTTCAAGGCGCTTTTCTGGCTGTCTTTTTTAGGGCTCTCGATCTACGGGGCCTGGGTCGTAGCCCCTCCCTGGCTCGCGTTCTGGATGCTCAAGACCGAGGTCGAGGACGAGGCGAAGATCGCGCACATGTACACGAACCAGGCCCTGGAAAAGCGCATCCTCATGAAGGCACATGCCTGGAACGTGCCGATAACTGAAGACAACCTCGAGATAGTGAGGGGCCGGGACTTCATCTCCATCCAGATCGATTACAACGTCACCTTCGTCTTCTTCAACAGTTACGAGAAGGAACAGAGGTTTTTCATAGACGTCTCGAAGCCGCTCAAGGACGGCAGCGGCGTCCTTTAACGACAAAATAAAGAATACCCTTTAAATTAATCCTGCGAGATTAAAAAGGGAGAGAACATTGAATCCTATCTGTACAAAAATCGGACCTTCGCGCCCTGAAAACGGCGCGGAGGTTTTTTTATGCCCTGGAGGGACCCTTTGAAGACCAGGGTCGTAATGGACGAGATGGCGATCGAGAGGGCTATCGCGAGGATCGCACACGAGATACTCGAGAGGAACAAGGGGACGGACAGGCTCGTCCTCCTCGGCATCCCCACGAGGGGCTACCACCTCGCGCTCCGTCTCCAGAAAAAGATCGAGGAGATAGAGAAGGCGACGGTGCCGGCCGGGGCCGTGGACGCCACCTTGTATCGCGACGACCTCGGCATAAAAAAGACCCAGCCGTCCCTTAAAAAAATGGAGATACCGATCTCCATAGACGGCAAGGTCATAGTCATGGTGGACGACGTCCTCTATACCGGACGCACCATCCGCGCCGCGATGAACGCGCTCATGGACTTCGGGAGACCCCTGGCAATAAAGCTCGCCGTACTCGTCGACAGGGGCCACAGGGAGCTCCCCATAAAGGCCGACTACATAGGCAAGAACCTGCCGACATCCGCAAAAGAGGGCGTAAAGCTCCATTTGAAAGAGGTCGACGGGGTGAACGAAGTCGTTGTCACGGAGGAGGACTAAGGCGCGCGGATGAAACTCAAACGCAAAGACCTCCTCGGCATCGAGGAGCTTGATAGAAGCGAGATAGAGCAGATACTCTCGACAGCGGAGTCCTTTAAAGAAGTCTCGGCGAGGGAGATAAAGAAGGTCCCTACCTTGAGGGGCAAGACCGTCATAAACCTCTTCTACGAGCCTTCTACCCGTACGCGTACGTCCTTCGAGATAGCGGCCAAGAGGATGAGCGCGGACGCGGTCAATATCTCGGTCTCCACGAGCTCGGTCACAAAGGGAGAGACTCTAAAGGACACCGCAAAAAACCTCGAGGCTATGAGGCCCGACTGCATAGTCGTCAGGCACTCGTCCTCAGGCACGCCGCAGATGCTCTCTAAATACGTCGCCTGCTCGGTCGTGAACGCCGGGGACGGCGCGCACGAGCACCCGAGCCAGGCGCTCCTCGACATGCTCACGGTAAAGGAGAAGAAGGGGCGGATCGAGGGGCTTAAAATCTCGATAATCGGCGACATCACGCACTCCAGGGTCGCGCGCTCGAACATATACGGGTTTACGAAGCTCGGCGCCGAAGTGACGGTCTGCGGCCCGCCGACTATGATACCGCCGGGGATAGAGAAGCTCGGGTGCTCTGTGACGACCGACATGAATGATGCCATACGAGGGGCGGACGTTGTAATGATGCTCCGCATACAGATGGAGAGGCAGAAGGAGTCACTCTTTCCCTCGGTCCGCGAGTATTCGAGGCTATACGGGCTCGATGATGCCAGGCTCAATGGCGCGAAGAATGATGTGATAATATTACACCCAGGCCCCATAAACCGCGGGGTCGAGATATCGTCAGAGGTCGCCGACGGGCCGTACTCGCTGATACTCGACCAGGTGACGAACGGTGTGGCGGTGCGCATGGCGATATTCTACATGCTCCTCGGCGGCACGAGGGAGGAATCGCACAAATGACGAGACTCGTTATAAAGGGCGGGCGTCTTGTAGACCCGTCCGTAAATATCGACGGACTTTTTAACATCTACATCATGGGCGGGCGCGTCGGCACTATAAAGCCCGCTGACAGGGACACGACGGAGCTTGTCGAAGGAGCTCCCGGGCTTGAGGTGATAGACGCAACGGGCCTTCTTGTCGCCCCTGGTATGATAGACGCGCACACGCACTTAAGGGAGCCGGGCTTTGAATACAAGGAGACTATAAAGACGGGGACTCAGGCCGCCTCAGCCGGGGGCTTTACTTCGGTCCTCTGCATGGCTAACACCAACCCGGTGAACGATAACGAATCTGTCACAAGGTATATATTGGACAAGGCAAAGGCCGAGGGCACTGCGAGCGTACACCCGATAGGCGCTGTGACGGTCGGGCAAAAGGGCGAGCGTTTGACAGAGTTCGGTGAGCTTAAAGCCGCCGGGTGCGTGGCGCTTTCCGACGACGGCGTCCCCATAACCGACGGGACCGTCATGAGGCGCGCCCTCGAGTACTCGAAAATATTCGGGATGCCTGTAGTTTCACACGCCGAAGACCCGAGGCTTGCCGGGGCAGGGGTCATGAACGAGGGCGCGGTCTCCACGCGCCTGGGCCTTAAGGGCATACCGAACGCGGCAGAGGATGCGATGGTAGCTCGGGACCTGTCTTTGGCCGAGCTCACCGGGGGCAGGCTCCACATAGCCCATGTGTCCACAAAAGGGGCTGTAGAGTTGATAAGGTCGGCGAAGGCGAGGGGAGTGAATGTCACGGCAGAGGCGACCCCGCACCACCTGACACTAACGGATGAGGCGGTTTCCGGCTACAGCACCTTTACCAAGATGAACCCGCCTCTCAGGGCGCAAGAGGATGTAGACGCGCTCCGCGCCGGCCTCAAGGACGGCACGATCGATTGCATAGCGACGGACCACGCTCCGCAGTCTACTATTGAAAAAGACATCGAGTTCGACAAGGCTTCAAACGGCATCGTCGGCCTTGAGACGGCATTTTCGCTCGCGTACGGGCTTGTTGAGGATGGGATCCTTACTCTCCACGATATCATCCGCGCGCTAACGATAAACCCGTCGAAGGCGTTCTCTCTGAACAAGGGGAGCCTCAGGGTAGGTTCGCAGGCGGATATCGCGATAATAGACTTGAGCAAGACCTGGACAGTCGACCCGAAGAAATTAAAATCAAAATCAAAGAACACGCCTTACGCCGCTAAGACCCTCAAGGGCGTTGTGGTAAAGACCGTTGTCAACGGAATCGTCGTATACGACGGCGCAAAGTAAAGGCTACCTCTAAAAATTAGGAATTTTTTCTGAGGTCAAGGAAGGGCGGAAATAAAAAGCGGAGCATATATGGGAATATGTGAGCATTTTTATTTTAGCCCTGACACAGAGATCCAGGAAAAATAACAATTTTTAGAGGTAGGCCTAAAATCCATAAAGAGGTAGAAGATTGAGAAAGGCTATTCTGGCGCTTGCCGACGGGACCGTATTCGAAGGGACCGCCTTCGGCGCTCAAGGCGAAACGACAGGCGAGGTGGTCTTCAACACCTCGATGATGGGCTACCAGGAGGTACTGACGGACCCGTCGTATAACGGGCAGTTGGTCTGCATGACCTACTCACAGCAGGGCAACTA
>JACREV010000013.1 GCA_016218095.1 Deltaproteobacteria bacterium
CGGGTGTATGAGCTTGTTGGTGAGCTCTCCGTCATTGGTGAGTATGATGACGCCCTCGGCGTCGTAGTCGAGCCTGCCCACCGGGAATATGCGGGTCTTTGTCTTTATGAGGTCGACGACGACCTGCCTTTTCAGCGGGTCGGTGACGGAGCTTATGCAGTTCTTGGGCTTATTCAGGAGATAGTAAACGGTAGTGCCCTTGATCGAGATGTTCCTGCCGTCTACCTCGATCTTGTCCTTTGCGAAGTCAGCCTTGGCCCCCAGCTCCTTCACCACCTCGCCGTTCACCGTCACCCGGCCCTGGGTTATCAGCTCCTCCGCCTTCCGCCTCGAGGCCACCCCGGCCCTCGCCATTATCTTCTGGAGCCTCTCCATCCCCGACGGAGGCGCTATCGGGGCCGCCTTCGGCTTCCGCGCCCTCCTCTGGGGTTGTGTCTCCGGGGACCGTCCCTTCGGCCTCGAAGTCTTCGGACGCTCTCCGGTCTTCTTCCTCGTGCCCATTTTCTTCCTCCATCTTCTGTATGTCCTTAAGGCTCGGCAGGCAGGACAGGTCTTTAAGGTCGAACGTCTCGAGGAACTCCTTTGTCGTGCCGTAGACTACGGGACGGCCAGGGACCTCTTTCCTTCCGACTATCTTTATGAAGCGTTGGTCCATGAGGGTCGCGAGCACGCCGCCGGAGTCGACGCCCCTGACGGATTCGAGCTCGGCCCTCGTCACGGGCTGTTTGTAGGCGATTATCGCGAGCGACTCCATCGCCGCCTTGCTTATCCTCTGAAGGCCGATCTTGAAGAGCCTCCGGAGCCACGGAGCGAACTCCGGGTTCGTCCTGAACTGATAGCCTCCGGCGACCTCCTCAATGAAAAAGCCGCCGCTTCTCTCCCTGTAGTCCTCGACGAGCTCCTTCAGGGCCTCCCTTATCGTATCCCTCTCCTCGCCTTCGAGGATGTGCGCCATCTTCTCGAAGGAGAGCGGGGCGTCGGCGGCGAAGAGAAGCGCCTCTATAACGGGCTTAAGGCTGATCTTATCGAGCATACGGGGTCATCCCTCTTTCCGGGTTTGTTCTATCGCTTCTTCGGCGGCTTCTTCGGCAGAAACCTCTGCAGATTCCGATGCCGGGGGCGGCTGGTAGACGCGTATCACCCCGTCCTCTGTCTGGTGTATCCTTATCATGAGGAGCTTGGCGAGCTCGAGTATCGCGAGGAACGTGACGACTATCTCGCCGCGCGTGGCCTCCTCCGGGAAGAGCGAGGTGAAGGTCGCGCTCTTGTCCCTGCCGACTATCTCCATCACGTAGTTTATCTTGTCGGCTATCTTGAAACGCTCCGAGGTGAGCTCGATACGCCTTTCCTTCGGGGCCTTGGCGAGTATGCCTTTCAGGACCTCCATCAGCTCGAAGACCGAGACGCTCATGAAACCCGCGCCCCCTTCGAGCTCGTCAAGCGGCTCGTCAAGCCCCCTCTTGAAGACGTTCCTTCCGAGCAGAGGCCTCTCTCCGAG
The DNA here is from genome assembly GCA_016218095.1 of Deltaproteobacteria bacterium. GTDB lineage: Bacteria > Desulfobacterota > GWC2-55-46 > GWC2-55-46 > GWC2-55-46 > GWB2-55-19. The sequence continues at coordinate 1,499 of JACREV010000013.1, forward strand.
CTCCTTTGCCGCCTCCTTGTACCTCTGGTACTCAAGGAGCCTCCGGATGAGCTCTTCCCTCGGGTCTGTCCCGTCCTCTTCGGCCTCTTCCGCCTCTTCATCCACTGGCAGGAGCATCTTGCTCTTTATGTGGACGAGTGTCGCGGCCATGATGAGAAACTCGCCCGCCACGTCCAGGTTCATCTCCTTCATCATCTCGATGTATTCGAGGTACTGCTCGGTGATGGAGGAGATGGGGATGTCGTATATATCGACCTCGCTCTTCTTTATGAGGTGGAGGAGGAGGTCAAGGGGTCCCTCGAATATGTCGAGCTTTATCTGGTATGCCATATTTTAGTCTATGAGAGCCCCATCGCCGACCGTACGTGTGTCATCGTCTCGGAGGCGACAACGGACGCTTTCTTCGAGCCCGCCTCCAGTATCGAGGAGACGAGTCCGGGGTCTTTCTCCAACTCTTTCCTCTTCTCCTGTATGGGTCTCAGGAAATCGAGGACCTTCGGCAGCACCGACCTCTTGCACTCTGTGCAGCCGATAGTCGCCTTGGTGCACCCCTCGCGGACCCACTCTATGGTCTTTGCGTCCGAATACAAGGTGTGGAAGGTTATGAAAAGAGGGCAGACGTCCGGGTTCCCGGCGTCAGTCCGCCGTTTTCTCGCGGTGTCGGTCATCATGGTGAGTATCTTCTGCTCGACGGCCTCCGGCGGGTCGGACAAGAATATCGCGTTATTGTAGCTCTTGGACATCTTCCTGCCGTCTGTGCCGAGGACCTTCGGCGACGCCGTAAGTATGGTCTCGGGCTCGGGGAAAACAGGCCCGTAAAAGTTGTTGAACCTGCGGGTGATCTCTCTTGAGAGCTCGAGGTGCGGGGCCTGGTCGATGCCCACCGGGACCTTGTTCGCCTTGTAGATGATGATATCCGCGGTCTGGAGTACAGGGTAGCCCAAGAAGCCGAATGTGTGGAGGTCCTTGTCCCTTATCTCCTGCATCTGCTCCTTGTAGGTCGGGTTCCTCTCGAGCCACGGCAGAGGCGTTATCATCGATAAAAGGACGAATAGCTCGGCGTGCGCGGCGATCGACGACTGCTTGAATATCGTGGACTTTTTCGGGTCTATGCCGATCGAGAGCCAGTCGAGCACCATCTGCTTCGAGTTTTCCGCTATCCCCTGCGGCGAGGCGTAGTCGGTCGTAAGGGCGTGCCAGTCGGCTATGAAAAAGAAGCACTCGTACTCGTCCTGGAGTTTGAGCCAGTTGGCGAGCACCCCGTGGTAGTGGCCGAAGTGGAGCTTGCCGGTCGGCCTCATCCCGCTCAGGACCCTTCCCCGCATCTTTCAGATACCTCCCGTTAAAAGACCGACCATGAAGTAGACGAGCGGGGAGACGAACCTGTTAAGGAACCCGCTCATGATCAAAAGTATGAGTATTATGAACCCGTACGGCTCGAGCCTGCTGAACGAGAGCGCGCTACGGGCCGGTAACAGGTTCGAGAGGACCTTCGAGCCGTCGAGCGGCGGCACCGGGACCATGTTGAATACCGCAAGGGAGATGTTCATGAGGATAGACATCCTGACCATGATGGAGAGCGGCTCGTACGCGCCGGGTATGTACCTCAAAAAATCGAAGCCGCCCATCAAAAAACCCCTGTGCGCGAGCGCCGAGACCGCCGCAAGAAAGAGGTTCGAGAGCGGCCCGGCAAGCGCGACCCACATCATGTCGCGCGAAATGTGCTTGAAATACCTGGGGTTTATCGGCACGGGCTTCGCCCACCCGAAAAGCCCCGAAAAAAAGAGGGCTATCGTCCCCAGGGGGTCCAGGTGCTTTAAAGGGTTAAGCGTCACCCTCCCGAGCATCTTCGCCGTCGGGTCCCCGAGCTTATACGCGGTCCATGCGTGGGCGCACTCGTGCACAGTAAGGGCGAGAAGAATAGGCGGCCCTGTTATGAGTATTCTAAGGACGTAATCCTGAAACATATGACTGCACCTTCAAATTTCATAGTTTAACAGATGAGTTGCCGGAGCGTCAACGCAAATCTCCGGGTAATCGCGATGGTTTACGGGGGCTGGGCTCAGTCGTCGAGGGA
>JACREV010000125.1 GCA_016218095.1 Deltaproteobacteria bacterium
ACATATACTTCGCGTACCGTCCCAGGGTCGGTATCGAGACCGCGGTCGGGCAGGATGACGTCCAGAGGCTTTTCATGATCTTAAGCCCCAGGTACAGGGACCTTTACAGGCTTATAACAATAGGCCGGAAGGAGTTGCCCGATACCGAGACGCGCGAAAGGAACTGGGGTTTCGTCAAAAGGGTCGGCAGAAACCCGGAGGATGTCGAAGACGAGCTCGACGAAGAGGTCTACAAGACGAAGACAAGGGGTACAAGACTCCTGCCTGCGGCAAGGCCCGCTGGGGAGGGGGTCTATGAGATAGCGAAACACGGCGACCATACGCACCTCGCCTACGCGCTCGAGCTCCCGAAAAGGCCGGGCAAGGTCCAGGAGGAGTTCAATATAGAAGAGGAGGGCAGTTACATCATCACGGTAAAGAATCCTGAAAAGCCCGCACCTGAGGGAGCGGGTCTCAATGAGGAGCAGAAGGCGGAGTTTCCCCAGAGGCTGATAAAGAGGTTCGAGGGCAGGAGCTTCGTGAACGCAGAGCCTACGGAGTTCCTCGACTACGAGGGGGCAGAGCTCGTCCTTGTGGGGGCGAGGGAGGGATCCGGAATCGAACTCAAGCCCGAGTCAGAGACCGAGGCGTCGGCAGAGATCTTCAGGGACCTTAAGCTGGAAAGGGAGAAGCACCCTGTAAAGCCGCTCTTTGAAGGCGAGTGGGAATAAAGCGCGCGGGTCAGGCCTCTTGCAAAATGACCTCTGACAGGGCCCTTCTCGGCGTGGGTCTGACCTCGGGGCCGTAACCCATCCTGAGGATGATCTGCGGGTGGCCTTTGCCCGTTATCTCCTTGAGCCTCGGCCTTAACGTCGAGACCTCGATGGGCTGATTCAGAAATGAGGCGTATATGCCGTTGAGACAGGCGGTGAGGAGCGTCCTTTCAAGCGCGGTACCTGCGTTTATCCAGGAGGCGGGGGTATCGTCCCCGGTGCAGAGCACGGTAAGCAAGGGCGAGCCTTCGGCGAGCTGTCTGTCCCGCGCGGCCTGCCCTTTCCCCCAGTCGAACGTCCTGATGACGAGGGGACTTGCGTATGATACGCTGTCGCTTATGCCGAAGGCGTAGCCAGGCATCCCGTCCCGGCTCCGCGTCCTGTTCGAGTGTACCCAGGAGGCGAGCTCTCTCCTGAAAAGACGGGACCCTGCCTGTATCCTGTCGCCTTCGGCGACGAGGTCGGCGACCTTAAGCCTCTCTTCCAGGGAATCACACGTATAAAGCCAGGCCCCTTCGATGGAGGCGGCCTGCTCTATCCTATCTTTCACGTCAGGCGGCACGCCTGTCTTCTGAAAAGGCATCCTGTTGGTCCTCCTCATTTTAATCGACTCAAAGAGACGCGCCTCGTCTTCGCTCTCCCCGTCCTTTCCGGCGATGGTAACGCGCGCCAGCAGGTCCGGGTTCGAGCGGACCGGCAGGACCTCGACCGAGTATCCGTAATCGAACCTGCTCAAGGCGGCCCTGAGATTGAAGAGCGCCGCTCCACAGCTTATTGTAAGCGCCCTGTCCTCGGGGTCGACGACCGGCAACGCCCGCGTCCTGTCGGCGTATATCTCGACAGTCGGGCCCTTTACGTCAAAGAGCCACGGCTGGGTGTTGTGGCTCGAAGGCGCCAGTACCGCGTAGTTGAGGAGGAATCTCAGCCGCTCCTCGACCCCGCCCTTTTCTGGAAAGTTCCTTTCATCGGCGTCCCACGGGCTTCCAGGCATTTTCCACCCCCGAAGTCTCTCTGAGATTTACACAATCAGATTATGCCAGAAAAATTCACCGGCGCTTGTGAAGGCGATGAGGGCCGTCAGTTCAGTGCCCGGAGGTGACCTTGAGCCCGATGATGCCCGCGACCATCGCGCCGATAGTTGCGACCGACGGCAGGAGACGGGTGAAGTTCATCGTGTATTTGAGTCCGAGCCCATGCTATCTCGAACGCACCGGCGAGGAGGAGGTATACCCAGTCCATCATCTCTTCCTGAGCCTCTTAAGGTCCGCGGGGGCCGTTATCAGGGCGGGGTCCATGAGCCGGTCCCATTCCTTCCCGGTCATTATGCCTTTCTCGATCACCGTATCCTTTATCGTCTTTCCGGTACGAAGGGCCTCCTTCGCGACGGAGGCCGCCCTTTCGTACCCGATGAAGGTGTTAAGGACCGTCGCAAGCCCGGCGGACCCCTCGAAGAAGAGAGAGCACCTTTTCTCATCCGCCTTTATTCCGGCCACACACTTAGCCGTAAAAGCGGATATGGCGGATCCGAGTATCTCTATCGACTGGAGTATGTTGTAGTTTACGACAGGCCCCATCACGTTCAATTCGAGCTGGCCGGCCTGTGCGGCCATGGCGACGGCGGTGTCATTGCCGATAGCCTGGAACGAGACCATGGCGAGCATCTCTGCCATGACCGGGTTGACCTTGCCGGGCATGATGGATGAGCCGGGCTGGACCGCGGGCAAGCTTATCTCTCCGAGCCCCGTGTTCGGGCCGGAGCTCAAGAGCCTCAAGTCATTTGACACGCGGATGAGCTCGAGGCTCAAGTTCCTGAGCTCCCCTGAGAAGGAGCTGAAATCAGCGAGGCTGTTCAACGCCTCAAAAGGGTCGTCTGCCTTTACAAGGCGCACCCCCGCGGCCTTCGAAAGCTCTTTTGTGACGGTGTCCCTGTACCTGGGGTGGGTATTCATGCCGGTGCCCGCGGCGGTGGCGCCGAGGCCGACGCGCCTTATGCGGTCGAGGGCCGATTTGATGCGGAGCGCAGAGTTTGCGATGGCTGAAGCGTAGGAGCCGAACTCCTCTCCGAGTGTCACGGGGACAGCGTCCTGGAGGTGGGTCCTCCCGGATTTTATGATGGAAGAGAATTCCTTCGATTTATTTCTGAGCTCGGCCTCAAACGAGGCGAGGGGGGAGGTCAGGTTGTCCGAGGAAAGGATGATGGCGAGCCGTAACGCCGTGGGCATCGTGTCGTTCGTCGACTGGCTCCTGTTGACATGGTCGTTTGGGTGTACGAGCGAGTAGTCGCCTTTTTTGCCGCCGAGGAGCTCTGTCGCCCTGTTGGCGACGACCTCGTTAGCGTTCATGTTGTGCGACGTCCCGGCCCCGGCCTGGTAGACGTCGACGATGAACTCTTCATCGAAGAGGCCTTCGGCGACCTCCTTGGAGGCGCTCATTATCGCGTTAGCGATCTTCTTGTCGAGGAGGCCGAGTTTGAGGTTCGCGGAAGCGGAGGCGTACTTCACAAGGGCCGTAGCCCTTATGAATACCCGCTTGGGCCTGAGGCCGCTTATTTGAAAGTTCTCGTGCGCGCGTAGCGTCTGTATCCCGTAGTAGGCGTCCGCCGGGACCGTACGCTCGCCGAGAGAGTCTTTCTCGCGTCTGAACCTTTCAGGCATTTGGTTTCCCGCTGGCAGGTTATTTTCTTATGACCTTCATGTCCGGCTTAAGGGGCTGGCTTATGTCTATGTGGCCCTTCAATGTCTCCTCTTTCCTCCCCTGGATGAGCAGTTGGACCTCCTCTATCTCCGGGAAGTTGAGCGCAACGGTATTCACTATAGAGTATATCGTCAAAATCTCGCCTGTGGAGCCGCCGGGGTGGTCCTCGGAGACCTCCTTGCTGAGGTCGATAGAGGCAAGCGGTTGTTTTATGTCGACCCTTAAGACCCTTGTCGCCTCGGGGACTGTCCCGTCCCCTTCCTTGATAACGGCCTTTACGGCCTCGCGCACCTCGCTCTCCATGGACCCCTCGGGTATCCGCGCCTTTTTGGCCACAAGACGCTCTCCCTCTTCGTCGACGATAAAGAGGCTTATCTCCCTTGAGGGCCTTTCCCAGGGCTTTCGCCCGCCGAAAAAGGAGAGGATTATGAGCCCCGCGATGATGGTGACGACCGCCGCTATGACGACCGTAAGCGCGCCGGAGCCTTTGCCGGACCGCTTCTTCTTCGGTTTCGGCTTATTTTTTTCTTTTTCGGGTCTCTTCTTTTTTGCCATATGTGATTATTGGCCTTCGAGATTGGCTAGTTCCGCGCTATCGAGACCGTCCCCGTAGAACCTCCTGCCGACGTGCAGGAACCGTTCAGGTGAGTCGGTCACGAAGAAGCCGTGGGAGGCCGTACCCTTCGCGTCGTTCAGTATACCTTTTCCTGTCAGCACCCGCATCACTTCCGCGGCCGTAGCTTCAGCCGAGTCTATGAGCGCAACCCCCTCTCCCATGCAATCGGAGATGGCCTCTTTCAGAAGCGGGTAGTGGGTACAGCCGAGGACGAGGGTGTCGATCCCCTCTTTTTTCAAACCCCGAAGGTAATGCTCCACGGTAAGGCGGGCCACGTCGTTCGACGTCCAGCCCTCCTCGGCGAGAGGGACGAAGAGGGGGCATGCCTTGGTGAATATGACCATCTTGCTCGTCCTTATCTCGAAGTACCTGTCGAGCGACCTCTCTCCATGCTCCTTTATCTCAACGGTCTCGTCGTTTCGTAAGGCGTTCATGGCGTTTACGTACGAGTTGCTCTTGATCGTCCCCTCTGTGCCTATTACCCCTATCCTCCCCGAGCGGGTCAGGTTCAGCGCGGCCTTTGCCCCTGGCTCGATGACGCCGATTACCGGGATATCGAGCTCTTCTTTCAGGCGCGGCACCGCGTAAGCCGAGGCGGTGTTGCAGGCCGCGACCAGCATCTTTATCCCGCGCTTCTGGAGAAAGTCGGCTATCTCGAAGGAGTACCTCTCTATCGCCTCCTTCGACTTCGAGCCGTACGGGACGCGCGCCGTATCTCCGAGATAGATGGTATTCTCGTTTGGAAGGAGCCTTGTTATCTCGCGCAGCACCGTGAGCCCGCCTATGCCTGAGTCAAATACCCCGATAGGGTTTTTCATAATATTCAAAATCCGAGTGGACTTTTTATTGTCCTTGAGTGTATGTAATTACCGGACCGCGATGTCAACTACGGCGCGGTAAGCCGGAAAAACCCGTTTATTATATAATTAATAGAGGAAAACTGCAAAGGAAAGGGGAAGAAGGTGGAGAACCCTGAGATAGCGCGCGTATTCCATGAGATAGCCGACCTCCTGGAGATAAAAGGGGGAGACATCTTTAGGATCCGCTCATACAGGAACGCGGGGCTCGTTGTCGAGGGGCTCGCCGAATCCTTGCGCTCGCTCTATGAAAAAAACGGAGAGGAAGGGCTCAAGCACATACCCGGCATAGGGGAATCGACCCGCGCAAAGGTCATCGAGATGCTCACGACCGGAGAGTGCGCCTATCACGACGAGCTCTTGAGGGAGATACCGGCGGGGATGCTGGAGATGATAAGGGTTGCGTCTTTGGGCCCGAAAAAGGCGGCGTCGCTCCACAAGGAGCTCGGCATATCCTCTATCGACGAGCTCGAGCGCGCGGCAAGGGAAGAGAAGATACGGGAGCTCCCGGGCTTCGGCGAGGTGACTGAAAAAAAGATATTGAAGGGCATAGAGGACTTAAAGTCCGTCTCCAGAAAGTTCAAGCTCTCGGTCGCCCTCCATTACGGGGAAGTATTCAGGGATTATATGAAGACCGTCCCCGGCATATACGAGATAGTCCCTTCAGGGAGCTTACGGAGATGGAAGGAGGAGGTCGGGGACCTCGATATCCTCACAACCTGCAAAGACCCGAAGGCCGTGATGGAGAGGTTTCTCTCGCATCCGGAGATACGGGACGTGCTCGCCAAAGGCGAGACGAAGTCGACGGTGGTCCTGAAAAACGGCCTTCAGGTCGACCTCCGCGTGCTTGAAAAAAAGTCGTTCGGCGCGGCTCTGCAGTACTTTACCGGGTCGAAATCTCACAACGTCGCCATCCGCGACAGGGCAAAGAGGATGGGGCTTAAGGTGAGCGAGTACGGGGTATTCGAGTCCGAAACGGATAAGTGGGTCGCAGGCCGTAAGGAAGAGGACGTCTACAGGGCCGTGGGGCTCCCGTGGATACCGCCGGAGATCCGTGAGATGAAGGGCGAGATAGAGGCCGCCCTTGAGGGGAGGCTCCCGAAACCGCTTATGGCCGAGGAGATCAGGGGCGACCTCCATGTGCACACCAGGGAGAGCGACGGCGGCTTCACGCTGGACGCCATGGCCGAGGCGGCGATCGACATGGGCTACGAGTATATCGCAGTCACAGACCACTCGAAGGCGGTGGGCATCGCCCACGGGCTTGACGAGGCGCGCATACTCGCTCAGATGGAGTATGTGGATGACTTCAACAAACACCTTAAGAAGAAAGGCAAAAGATTCAGGGTCCTGAAGGGGAGCGAGGTCGACATAAGGGCCGACGGGACGCTCGACCACCCTGAAAAGGTCTTGAAGGCCCTCGACTGCGTCGTCGCCTCAGTCCATTCAGGCTTCGGGATGGGCAAAAAGGAGATGACCGCGAGGATAGTAAAGGCCATCAGGACCGGACTAGTAAACATAATCGCCCACCCTACCGGCAGGCTCATCGGAGAGAGGTCGCCGTACGAGGTCGATATGGACGCGGTCATGATCGAGGCGAAGGAACACAACGTCGCTTTGGAGCTCAACGCATACCCGGACCGGCTCGACCTCAACGACATCCACTTGAGGCTCGCAAAGGACAAGGGCGTCAAGATCGCGATCTCCACCGACGCGCACTCGATAAACCACATGAAGAATATCGTCTACGGCATACACACCGCGCGCAGGGGGTGGATAGAGAAGGGGGACGTGATAAACACGTTGCCGTTGAAGGGGCTGATGAAGTTCCTTAAGGGCTAAAAAAAACGCGGGGCCTTTCGGCCCCGCGTTCCAAATCGCTATCGCTCAACACTACACCGTCACGACCGTCTTAGTCTTCTTGTGGTTCTCCAGCGGCTCGACCTTGACCTTTATTATGCGGTTAAGCTCCACGTCCACTACCGTTAACCGCTGGTCCTTGTAGATGACGAACTCGCCGCCCCTGGGTATCCTCTGCAGTTTTGCGAGCATGAACCCGGCGAGCGTATGGTACTCCTCCTCGGTCTCCTCGTCTATTATGACGCCTAAGTCCTCAAGGTCCCTGATGGAGGCCGATGCGTCTATTACCATCGTGCCGTCTCTAAGCTTTTCCACGAGCCCGCCCTTGTCGGTATCGTACTCGTCCTCTATCTCTCCGACTATCTCTTCCAGTATGTCCTCGATAGTCGCGAGCCCGTCGACGTCGCCGTGCTCATCCACGATGACGGCCATGTGGACTTTGCGCCTCTGCATCTCGCGGAGCAACCTGCTTATCATGATCGAGTTAGGGACGAAGTACGGGGTGCGGAGCAGGTCTTTAAGGACGATGGGCCTGCCCTGCTCCATGGCCCTGAAGAGGTCTTTGTTATAGAGTATGCCCACTACCCGCTCAAGCGTCTCCCTGTAGACAGGGTACCTTGAAAAACCCGTCTCTGAGATGAACTTCAGGGCCTGCTCCGGGGGCATGTTCACGTCTATCGCGCTGAACTTGTGCTTCGGGACCATTACCTCCTTAACGGTCGTGTCCGCGAACTCGAATACGCCGTGGAGGAGGTCGGCCTCCGTCTCCTCGAATATGCCGGTCTCCCTGCCTTCCTGTATGAAGAACTTTATCTCCTCCTCCGAGATGAATACGCGCTTGTCGGGCTCCTTCACGTTAAGGACCTTCAGCACCCCCTTGTTCGAGGCCGTGAGCACCCTTATGAAAAAGGACGAGAAACGCGACAGGAGGTGCAGGGGGCGCGCGGAGAAGCACGCGATACGCTCGGCGTAGCGGAGCGCCAAAGACTTCGGCACGAGCTCGCCTATTACGAGTGTCGCGTAGGAGATGGTTATGACCACGACGCCGAGCGCTATGAACTCGGAGAAGTCCTGCAGAGGCCCGAAGGGGATAGCCGCGAAGACGGGCCTTAGGTGAGAGGCCGCGGTGTAGCCGCCTATGACGGAGGCGAGGGTGCCTACGACGGTCACGCCCACCTGGACGGTCGCCAGAAACCTGTCCGGGTCGTCCTTCATCCGGTTTACCACCCCGGCGGAGATGTTACCGTCCTTGGCGAGTTTTTCCAGGGCCGATCTCTTGGCAGAGATGATCGCTATCTCGGCGCCTGAGAAAAAGCCGTTCAGGAGTATTAAAACAATAACGATAATAACCTCGAATATAAGGCCTTCCAAAGATACAAGTCCTCCAGGGCGCGGGCTAAATACCCGTGCGCACCTTAAAATTTATGATGTGATTTGAAATCGAAAGTTTACCGGAAAAGTCTTTTCGGTTTTCAGGTATGGGATTGTCTTGTCGCATGTATAGAAATTATATCACAAAAGGGGACCTGCAATCAATGGCAAGAAAAGGCGCTTGCCCTTAAATAAGGGCAAGCGCCTGATTTAACTTGCTTTTTAGCCTCTTTTAGCCTTGAAGGCCGATATCCCCGGGTACTGGGCTGTCGACCCAAGCTCCTCTTCTATCCTCAAGAGCTGGTTGTACTTGGCGGTCCTGTCGGTCCGCGATGCCGAGCCGGTCTTTATCTGCCCGGCGTTCGTGGCTACACTTATGTCCGCGATCGTCGCGTCCTCGGTCTCGCCGCTCCTGTGGGAGATGACGGCGGTGTACCCGGCCCTCTTGGCCATCTCCACGGCCTCGAGCGTCTCGGTGAGGGTCCCTATCTGGTTGACCTTGACGAGTATGGAGTTCGCGACCTCCTCCGATATGCCCCTTGAGAGCTTCGCGACGTTAGTCACAAAGAGGTCGTCGCCGACGAGCTGGACCCGGTGGCCGAGCCTCTTTGTAAGGAGGGCCCAGCCCTTCCAGTCCTCCTCGGATAGCCCGTCTTCTATCGAGACGACCGGGTAGTCCTTTACTATTCCTTCGAGGTACTCTACCATCTCGTCCGACGATAATTCCTTGCCTTCGAGCGTGTAGTCTCCGCCCTTGTAGAGCTCGCTCGAGGCGCAGTCGAGCGCGATGAAGATGTCTTTCCCGGCCTTGTACCCGGCGGCGTCTATCGCCTTTATGATGACCTCTATCGCCCCCCTGTTCGATTTGAGCTCCGGGGCGAAGCCGCCCTCGTCGCCTACGGCGGTCGATAACCCCTGCTTCTTGAGTATCGCTTTCAGGCTATGGAAGACCTCTACTCCTGCGCGGAGAGATTCCTTAAACGACGGGAACCCGGCCGGCACCGCCATGAACTCCTGTATGTCGAGGTTGTTGTTCGCGTGCGCCCCGCCGTTTATGATGTTCATCATGGGCACGGGAAGCACCCTCGCCGTTGCGCCGCCGATGTACCTGTAGAGCGGGAGCATCGAGGCCTCTGCCGCGGCCTTGGCGCACGCCATCGAGACGCCAAGTATCGCGTTCGCGCCGAGCCGCCTCTTGTTGTCCGTGGCGTCGAGCTCGATCATCGTCTTGTCGATAAGGACCTGGTCGGAGGCGTCGAGGCCGACGAGCTCCTTGGCTATTTTCTCCTCGACGTTCTTGACGGCCTTCAGGACGCCCTTGCCGAGATACCTCTTCTTGTCATTGTCCCTGAGCTCCACGGCCTCGTACTTGCCGGTAGAGGCCCCAGAGGGCACCGCGGCCCGGCCCCGGAAACCTCCGTCGAGCGTCACCTCCACCTCGACCGTCGGGTTGCCCCTGGAATCAAGTATCTCCCTTGCGGAAATCTCTACTATAGTGGTCATTAACCCTCCTCGATCATCACTTGTATTTATCGGAATATAAGGTCCGGAAAGGACAAAGAGAATTAATTATACTTTTGGAGATGAAAAATGCAAGGCAAAACACACGGTCCGGGATAAAACGATCCTGTTGCCACGCATCGCAAAATCCTTGCGCAAACCAGGCACAAGGGATATCATTGATTTGCCGCTTATTTTTTTACATATCCTCGAGTTTCATCCGAAATAAAGGCTACCTCTAAAAATTAGGAATTTTTTCTGAGGTCAAGGAAGGGCGGAAATAAAAAGCGGAGCATATATGGGTAATATGTGAGCATTTTTATTTCCGACCTGACACAGAGATCAGGAAAAATAACAATTTTTAGAGGTGGCCTTAATCAGGAGCCATGTCGACCTTATCCATATTAAGCCTCTTTGGCGGAGTTATGCTCATCCTCTACGGGATGAGGCTCGCGGGCGAGGGCCTTCAGAGGGCCGCAGGCGCGCGTCTCCGGAGCTTCCTCATAACAGCCACCTCCAACCGCTTCAAAAGCCTCGGCGCCGGCGCGGCGATAACCGCTCTCTTGCAGTCATCGAGCGCCACAACCGTCATGCTCGTCGGATTCGTCGGCTCGGGCCTCTTAGGCCTCGGAGAGACGATGGGCGTCATCCTCGGCGCCGATATAGGCACGACCCTTACGGTCCAGGTAATCGCTTTCAGGGTCTACGACTACGCCATAGCCATAATCGGCGTCGGCATACTCACCCGTTACCTCGGCAGGCGCGGCCCGGCAAAGGACCTCGGACAGGCGATACTCGGCTTCGGCTTCGTCTTCTTCGCATTGAAGATATTGACGGAGACCTTCGAGCCGATAGCGGAGAACCCGCTCTGGACCGAGATACTCTTGAGCCTCAGCCGGGACCCGTTCGCCGGGATAATAGTGACCGCGCTTCTGACGGCCCTCCTCCATTCGAGCGCGGCGACCCTCGGCCTTGCGATAACGTTCGCTCACGCCGGGCTCCTTACGCTCGATTCCGCCATGCCGATCGTATTGGGGGCGAACATCGGCACGAGTGTGAGCGCCATAGTGTCGTCCTTCGGCGCGAATACCGACGCCAAAAGGGTCGCGATAGCCCATATCCTCTTCAAGGTGATAGGGGTCGTCATAGTAATACCTGCTCTCGGCGTATTTACGCACCTCGTCGGCCTTTCCACACCGGACCTCGCCAGGCAGATAGCGAACGCCCATACCTTCTTCAATATCGTCATAGCTTTGATATTCCTCCCGTTCATCGGGCCGTTCACCAACCTCGTAAAGATACTCCTCCCCGAGAGGGAGGCCCCAAAGAGGTTCGGGCCAAAGTACCTGGACCCCATCGTCCTCGCTTCACCCACGCTAGCCCTCGTTCAGGCCTCGCGGGAGGCTCTCCGCGCCTCCGACATCGTCGGCGAGATGCTTAAAAAATCGATCGAGGTGTTCGAGAGGAACGACCTCGACCTCCTTGAGTCGATCGAGGAGAGGGACGACGACGTGGACCTCCTCGACAGGGAGGTAAAGCTCTATCTCACCAGACTGTCAAGGGAGAGCCTCTCGGACGAGCAGGCGAGGCGGGAGCTCGAGATAATGCTATTCTCCGACAACATCGAGAACATCGGTGACGTCATAGACAAGAACCTCATGGACCTTGCCCGGAAAAAGATAAGGAGCGGCGTGTCTTTTTCGAAGGAGGGGATGGACGAGATCCGCCTCCTCCACCAGAAGGTCATGGAGAACTTCGAGACCGGGGTCGCGGCGTTCGCCGGGAGCGACGGGGAGCTTGCGAGGAAGCTTTTGAGCCATAAGGCAAAGATCTCCGAGCTCGAGAGGGAGCTCCGGCAGGCCCACATAAGCAGGCTCCACAAGGGGCTCAAGGAGTCTATCGACACGAGCGCCATACACCTCGACGTCCTCACGAACCTCAAGAGGATAAACTCCTACATCTCCAACGCCGCCTATCCTATCCTTGAAAAGGAGAAGGAATAGCGTCCGCGGCAGGCCCGGTCAGGTTGCAAAACCCGTGGATACGGATATAATCCTTTAAAGGCTACTAAAAATTGCTCTTTTTCCTGATCTCTGCGTCAGGTCGGAAATAAAAGTACTCACATATTAAAATATATGCTCCGCTTTTTATTTACTGGCCAGAAAACCCCGGGCTTTTAAGCCCGGGGATGAATGGCCGCCTGTAGCGGAGCCAAGTTTTTATGGCGGAGCGGAAGTGAATTCGGGCATAATCTGGTCATGCCCAAATATTGGACCGGCGCCCACA